>CBHTSV010000001.1:0-2485 GCA_966095215.1 uncultured Sphingomonas sp.
CGGGAAATCCGAACAGGACGCTATAGCGCGAATAGCCGTAGGGCCATTTCGCGACGACGAGGTAATCGCCGACATACAGCGTCGGCAGCATCGACCCCGACGGGATGCTGAACGGCGCGAAGACGAAGCTCCGGAACGCCCAGGCAAGGGCAAGGACAATCAGGATGAAGCGCGCAAGGCTCCATGCGCTGTCGCCGGATTTCTCCTTGGAAGCCTCGCGGCGAATGGGTGACCCGCGCATCGGCCCGCTTGTTTCGATCCGCCGCCGCGAGGTCAAGCCGGGGTGGCTTTTGCCCGCCTGCCCATTATGTGGCTGGCTCAATGGCCGCCAAGGTGCAGCAATTTGAGTACAAACGGCTCGACGAGCTGTTCGCGGCAGAGCCGGACCGGCTGACTCGGCTCGGCTTCGAGGTCGCCGGCCTCTATTTCGACTGGTCGAAGACGCATCTGGACCAGGCGATCATCGACCGGTTCAACGGCCGAGCGGAAGCCATGGGCTTTTCCGCCGCCCGCGACGCCTTGTTTTCGGGCGCGGTGGTCAATCCGAGCGAAGGGCGGCCGGCGACGCACGTCGCGGAACGCGGCAATGGCTCTCCGGAAGACGTGGACCTGGCCAATGCCCGGCGGCAGCGCACGCGCGCTCTGATCGATGCGATTGAGGCGGGAGCGTTCGGAAGCGTCACCGGAGTCCTCCACATCGGGATCGGCGGGTCGGTGCTGGGCCCCGCGCTGCTCGTCGATGCGCTGGGTCGACGCCAGTCGAAGCTGGCGGTCCGCTTCCTCTCGAACATCGACGACGCGGCCTTTGAAGAAGCAGTGAAGCCGCTCGATCCGGCGACAACCCTCGTCGTCGTCGTCTCGAAGAGCTTCTCGACCGCCGAGACGATGGCGAACATGGAGGCGGCGCTCCGCTGGCTGCGCTCGGCCGGAGTGGCCGACCCGGAGGGGCGGGTGATTGCGGTCACCGCCCATCCCGAGGGGGCGGTCGATGCAGGCGTGGACGAGAGCCGCGTCCTCCAGTTCAGCGAGGCTGTCGGCGGCCGCTATTCGCTGTGGAGCTCGGTCGGCATCTCCGCGGCGCTCGCGCTCGGCTGGGACGCGTTCGAGGAGCTGCTCGAAGGCACGGCCGAGATGGACCGTCACTTCCGCTTCAGCGAGGGCGCCGCGAACGTGCCGCTTGTCGCCGCCTTCGCCGACCGGCTCTATGTCGAGCAACAGGGCTGCCAGACACGCGCTGTGTTCGCGTACGAGGAGCGTCTGCGGCTGTTGCCCGCCTACTTGCAGCAGCTGGAGATGGAATCGAACGGCAAGTCGGTGCGCAACGACGGCAAGCCGGTAGAGGCGCCCACCGCGCCGGTGACATGGGGCGGGACCGGAACCGATGCGCAGCACGCCGTCTTCCAGCTCCTGCATCAGGGAACAGTGCCGGTTCCGGTCGAGTTCGTCGCCGTCGCCGAGGCCGGCGAGACATTGGATCCGGAGCGCCACCGCCAGCTTCTGCTCAACGCCTTCGCCCAGGGCGCGGCGCTGATGCATGGCGAGTCGAGCGATAATCCGCAGAAGTCTTATTCGGGCAATCGGCCGAGCTCCACGATCCTGCTCGAGCGCCTCGATGCGCGTTCGCTCGGCGCGCTCATCGCCTTCTACGAGCATCGGACCTTCGCCAATGCGATGCTGCTTGGCATCAACCCCTTTGACCAGTTCGGCGTCGAGCTGGGCAAGGCGATGGCGCGGCAGTTGAACGAAGGCGCGGACGAGGAGAGCCTCGATCCTTCCACGCGTGCACTAATCGAGAGAGCAGGCATCTAATGGCCGACTTCGACTTGTTCGTGATCGGGGCCGGCTCGGGCGGCGTTCGGGCGGCGCGGGTTTCGGCCGGCTATGGCGCGCGCGTCGGGATCGCCGAGGAGCACAAGGTCGGCGGGACGTGCGTGATCCGGGGCTGCGTGCCCAAGAAGCTGCTCGTCTACGGCGCGCATTTCGCCGAGGACCTCGACGATGCGGCGATGTTCGGCTGGGACGTGCCGACCAAGCGCTTCGACTGGCCCGTCCTGCGGGACAACGTTCTCGCCGAGGTCGGTCGCCTGGAGGGCGCGTATACCGATACTCTCACCACCCATAAGGTCGAGATCTTCAAGGAACGGGCGACCCTCACCGGCCCCAATTCGCTGACCTTGTCCGGCGGCCGCGAAATCACCGCGGACAAGATCCTGATCGCGACCGGCGCGCGACCGCTGATGCCCAAGATTCCGGGTATCGAGCATGCGATCAGCTCGAACGAAGTATTCCACCTCGACAAGCTGCCGAAACGGATGATCATCGCGGGCGGAGGCTATATCGCCAACGAGTTCGCGGGGGTCTTCCACGAGTTCGGAACGCATGTGACGCTCGTGAATCGCACGGACGTGATCCTGCGGCATTACGACCAGCAGCTGGTCGACCGCTTGATCCAGATTTCGCTCCGCAAGGGGATAGATTTCGAATT
>CBHTSV010000002.1:0-1641 GCA_966095215.1 uncultured Sphingomonas sp.
TGGAGTGCCGGCGTGCGTTACGCCGGTTCCTTCGTCTTGTGATGGATCGGAGCAACCTTGTTCAGGATGTCGAGGATCTTGGCCAGCGCCGATTTCTCGTCGGTCTGCTCCATCGCGCCGAGCTCGCGCGCGAGGCGCGACGAGGCGGCCTCGAAAATCTGCCGCTCGGAATAGCTCTGCTCCGGAGCATCGTCCGGGCGAAACAGGTCGCGAGTCACCTCGGCGATCGAGGTCAGGTCGCCCGAGTTGATCTTCGCCTCATATTCCTGGGCGCGGCGCGACCACATGGTGCGCTTGACCTTCGGCTTGCCCTTCAGAGTCTCGAGGGCGTCCTTCATCGTCTTGTCCGACGACAGCTTGCGCATTCCGACCGAGTCCGCCTTGTTGACCGGAACGCGGAGCGTCATCTTCTCCTTCTCGAAGCGGAGCACGTACAGCTCGAGACGGGTTCCGGCGATTTCGGTGCTTTGCAGCTCGACGACGCGGCCTACGCCATGCTTGGGGTAAACAACATAATCGCCAACGTCGAAGCTAAGCGCCTTTGTAGCCATTGCACACCTTTCCGTTTGCGGCTGCCGAGCCGACGCATTCACGTCGTCCCCCAAAACGACCCCGGGTCGTTGCTCCCAGCCTATTTCTGGCTTCCCTATGAAATTTGAGGCCGCAGCTGGATCGCGACGGCCCCCGTGTGACAGTTTTATATCAGAACTCGACTCCGATTTCCACCCTGCGGCGATTCGCGAGCGATTCTATCCACAGCTAGATCGCCAGGCCGAGTTGCCGGGGCACATCCACCTCCGGCTCGAGCAGATTGTGCAGTCCCAGCCCGAGCAGCCGGATGCCCTTCGGCAGCGGGTGAAGGGCAGCCAGGAGCGCCTGTCCGGCGGCCGTGAAAGCCGGCAGGTCGGGTACGGGCGAGGCAAAGCTTTTCGAACGGGTGATGATTGTGAAGTCGCCGAACTTGACCTTGAGTGTGACCGTGCGGCCGGCGACGTCCGCCCGCTCGACGCGAGCCCACGCATAGCCCGCGATCCGTTCGAGCTCGGCGGCGAGGGCCTCGCGATCGATCAGGTCCTGGTCGAAGGTGCGCTCCGCGCTCACCGACTTGTACGGCCGGTCGGGTTTCACCTCGCGTTCGTCGATCCCGCGGCAGATGCGCCAGTACCATTCGGCCGAGCTTCCGAAATGCGCCTGCAGCTGGGGCAGCGACCAGGCCTGCATGTCGGCGCCGGTGAGAATGCCGAGCCGCTCCAGCTTCTTTGCGGTGACAGGACCCACGCCATGAAATCGCGCCACCGGCAGCGACGCGACGAACTCCTGTCCCCGCTCCGGCGTGATCACCGTCAGGCCGTCGGGCTTCCGGTGGTCGGAAGCGAGCTTGGCGATGAACTTGCAGTAGGAAACTCCGGCCGACGCGGTGAGGCCGGTCTCCTCGCGGATCCGGCGGCGGATGTCTTCGGCGATCGCTCGCGCGCTGCCGAGCGCTAAGCGGTCCGCCGTGACATCGAGATAGGCTTCGTCGAGGCTCAGCGGCTCAACCAGGTCGGTATAGTCGAAGAATATCGCGCGCACCTGCTGAGAGACTGCGCGATAGACGTCGAAATGTCCCTTGACGAAGATCAGCTCCGGGCAGCGGCGCTT
>CBHTSV010000003.1:0-4234 GCA_966095215.1 uncultured Sphingomonas sp.
GCGCGCCGAGCGGGTCGCGGGTCGCGTAATAAAAGGCGTTGCACGCCTCCATGAAGGTCTCGACGGTGATCGGCCCTTCCGCCGCGATCCGTTCGCGAAGTGCCCGCTCCAACGGAGTCAGGCGACGCTCTCGGTGCCGGCCGTGGGCTCGACGCGCACGCGGCGTTTCTTCGCCGTCAGCATCAGGTAGAGCCCGCCGACGATCATCGGCAGCGACAGCCATTGCCCCATGTGCAGGTGCGTCGCCTGGGTGAAGGCGATTAGCTGCTGGTCCGGCTCACGGATGAACTCGATGCCGAAGCGGAAGAGCCCGTAGAAGAAAATGAAAGCGCCGACGAGCTTGCCGGGTTCGTACCGCGACTGCGACTTCCAGAACATCCACCAAAGGATGGCGAAGAGGACGATACCTTCGAGGGCGGCTTCATAGAGCTGGCTCGGGTGGCGTGGAGGGCCGAGCACGCGCTGGCCGAGGAAGTTGAATTCCTGGAAGCGGATTGCCCAGGGCACAGTCGTCGGAGCGCCCCACAATTCCTGGTTCACGAAGTTGGCGAGGCGTCCGAAGAAGAGTCCGAATGGCACGCAGCAGGCGACATAGTCGTGGATCCTCAGCCACGACAATTTCTCCTTCCGCGCCATGTAGAGGATGCCGAGCGACGTCCCGATGACCCCGCCGTGGAAGGACATTCCGCCGTCCCACAGCTTCAGTATCTCGATCGGATGCCGGAGGTATTGGCCGAGATTGTAGAAGAGGACATAGCCGATGCGGCCGCCGAGGATGATCCCGAGCGCTGCATAGAAGACGAGATCGTCCGCGTGGCGCCGCGCCATCGGCGAACCAGGCTGCCGGATCAGCTTCAGCAGGTACCAATAGCCGATGAAGATGCCGGCGAGATAGGCGAGGCTGTACCAGCGAAGGTCGAATGGGCCGAGATGCAGCGCGACCGGCGACAGGCCGAGGTCCGGGAAGGCAACGAAGCGGGAATCGTCGGCGGCTTGCAAGGGCTTCCCCATCAATGTTCAGCGCCTCATAAGGCGGGTGTCTGCAAAGGCAAAGGGAGGGTCGCGGTCGGGATGCCAAGCGAGCTGGATCGCCGTTTCGACGAGAAGCTGGCCGAAGTGACCGGTCCGGGCGGAAGGCTCGTCATCGGCAGGGACGACCAGGGCCGGGCGATCGTCACCAACTTCCCGGCGACGCTTCCATCCTTGTTTCGGACCTTCTGCGAACTCAATGCCGACAAGGAGGCGCTCGTTGCCGGTGACGAGCGGCTGACCTTTGCCGACCTGGACCGCATCTCTGAAATCGTTGCGCGCGGGCTCGCGGCCCGCGGCGTTGGCAAAGGCGACCGCATCGGCATCGCCATGCGCAACTGTCCCGCGTGGGTCGTCACCTACATGTCGATCCTGAAGGCCGGCGGCGTCGCGACCCTCCTCAACGGCTGGTGGGAAGCGCATGAGATGGAGCATGCGATCCTGCTCTCCGACCCCAAGCTGATCGTCGGCGACGCTCCGCGCTGCAGCCGGATCGCGGCCCGCTGCTCGGATCGCGACGTCCTGTGCATTTCCATCGAGCTTCCGGTCGAGAACGCGTTCGCCGAGCTTCTCGAAGGCGCGGACGAGAGAATCCTGCTGCCGGAGGTTGCGCCGGAGGACGATGCGACCATCCTCTTCACCTCGGGCTCGACGGGCGAAGCCAAGGGAGCGCTGTCCACTCACCGGGCGGTGACCACCGCGACCTATGCCTATGCAACCGGCCTCATGTGCCTGCTCGGGATACTCACCGAAGATGGGCGGGAGCCGAAGTCGCAGTCGCGCACCTTGCTCAGCGTGCCCCTGTTCCATGTCACCGGCGAGGTGCCGGTGATGATCAACAGCTTCGTCATCGGGCGCTGCATGGTGATCATGCCCAAATGGGACGCGACCGAAGCCCTGCGGCTGATCGAGAAGGAGAAGATCACCTATTTCGTCGGGGTGCCGACGATGAGCCTAGAGCTCATGACCCATCCCGACCGGCACAAGTTCGACCTGTCCTCGCTGACCGACATCACGGCGGGCGGCGCTCCGCGGCCCGTCAGTCATGTCGAGCGGCTGAGACATGAATTCCCGCATGCCCAGCCGGCGCTCGGCTATGGCCTGACGGAAACGAACGCCGCGGGCTTCGCCAACTACTGGGGCAATTACGCGGCGAAGCCCGCTTCGACGGGCCGCGCGCAGAAGCCCTATATCGAGGTCGCGATCCTTGGCGCCAATGACCGTCACCTGCCAACCGGCGAAGTCGGCGAGATCGCGATCCGCAGTGCATCGAACATCAAATGCTATTGGGAAATGCCGGAAGCGACGGCGGCGCTGTTCTCTGCCGACGGCTACGTGCGAACCGGCGACATCGGCTATCTCGACGAGGACGGCTATCTGTTTATCGTCGATCGCAAAAAAGAGATCATCATCCGCGGCGGCGAGAACATCTCCGCGGCCGAGGTCGAGGCGGAATGCTACGCCTGCCCTGACGTTGCCGAGGTCGCGGTATTCGGTGCTCCTGACGAGCGGCTCGGCGAAGTGCCGGTCGCTGTGGTCCATACAAGGAATGGCCTGTCCGAGGATGATCTGCGCTCGTTCCTCGCGGCGCGTATCGCGAAGTTCAAGATTCCAGCCCGATTCATCTTCAGCGACGAGCCTTTGCCGAAGCTCGGAACCGGCAAGATCGATCGGCCGTCGCTGAAGGCGCAGTACTCGCATTGAAGCTCGATCGCCGCACGTTGCTGATCGGCGGGGGCGCCGGCGTCGGCCTCGTCGTCGCCTTCGCTTTGTGGCCACGCCGTCTGCGCAGCGAGCTCGCCGTTCGCTCGGGCGAGGAGGCGTTCGGCAATTACATCAAGATCGCGCGCGACGGGCGGATCACGGTCGTCTTGCCGCAGGTCGAGACAGGGCAAGGCATCTGGACCGCACTGCCGCAGATCGTCGCCGACGAGCTTGGCGCCGCATGGGAGACGGTCGGCGTCGAACCGGCTCCGCTCGCCTCCGTTTACGCCAACCCGCTGGCGAAAGAGGAGGGCTTGCCGACGGGCATCCGAATCACGGCTGGAGCGACGTCGGTGCGTGCCTTCGAGCAGCCGCTGCGCTGGGCGGCGGCGACTGCGCGGGAGATGCTGGTCGGAGCGGCGGCGGATCGCTGGAACGAGGACCCAAGCGAGTGCGAGACCGCCGACGGATTCGTGATTTCCGGTCCGAGAACCTTTACCTTCGGCGAGCTGGCCGAAGAGGCGGCGGGAAGAAATCCTCCTCGCCAGCCGAAGCTCCGCCAGTCGACCAAGGGCCGGCTGATCGGCCAAGCGCTTGAGCGGCTCGACGGCCCCGCCAAGGCGAATGGCCGCATGCAGTTCGGCGCCGACGTCCGGCTGCCGGGAATGCTGTTCGCCTCGGCCCGAATCGCGCCGCCCGGCGGGCGCCTCACCTCGTTCTCGCGTGAGGCGCTGTCGCGGATGCCGGAAGTGAGCCATGTCGCGGCGCGCGACGGCTGGGTCGCCGTGGTCGCCGAGACCTGGTGGGCGGCGGAGCGCGCGCTGAAAGCAGCGAACCCGCGCTTTACGGGTGAAAGAACGCCGGCCGATCTCAGGCCGCTGTTCGACGATGCGCTGGCGAACGGAAGCGCCGACACGTGGTTCAGTCGCGGCGATTTTGATGCGGTCACGAGTGGATCGCGCCCGCTTGCCGCCACCTACTTTATCGCGCCCTCCCAGCATCTTGGGCTCGAACCGCTAAGCGCCACGGCCCGCGTGGGCAGTGACGGCCTGGAAGTCTGGGCGGCGACCCAGGCACCGGAGCTCGCCCGAGACAAAGCGGGTGACGCGATTCTCTATCCGATGGCGGTCGGAGAGCCGGCGGGACGTGCGCTCGAAGCGGACGCAATCCCGATCGCGGTCGCTCTCGCCCGGGCAGTGGGGCAGCCGGTGCAGCTCAGCCTTTAGCAATCGGGCAGCCAGAACCATGACCACCCATCGGGCGGCATGCTCGCGAAGATAATGGCGCTGCCCGGCGCAGGCGGAATCACCGCTGCGTGGAAGATGCGCGTAGCGTCCGGAGGCGGGTTTGGCGCCGCGCTCGCTGGAGAGCGCCCACCGAAGAAGCTCGGACAGCCGGACCTGCAGGGCGCCGCCGCACCATACGCAATCCCGAACATGGCGATCGAGGCCATCGCTGTGCCGGTGCCGTTCGAAGCCGGCTACATGCGCGGCTCGCCGCA
>CBHTSV010000004.1:0-6379 GCA_966095215.1 uncultured Sphingomonas sp.
ACTATCTGCAGCACGCCGACGCGTATGGCCTCAGCGCCGACAAGACCGGGTTCGATCTTGGCAAGGTAGTGGCGCGCAGCCGCGCCGTTGCCAAGCAGCTCAATCAGGGCGTCACGCACCTGATGAAGAAGAACAAGATTACGGTGCACATGGGTGAGGGGAAGCTCACCGGCAGAGGCAAGCTGACCGTCACGGTGGACGGGAAGGCGACCGAGCTTGGCGCCAAGCACATCATCCTCGCGACGGGCGCCCGGGCACGCGACCTGCCCTTCGCCAAGGCCGACGGCAAGCGCATCTGGACATACCGCCATGCCTTGATGCCGCCGGAAATGCCGACCGAGCTGCTGGTCATCGGATCGGGCGCGATCGGGATCGAGTTCGCGAGCGTCTACGCCGACCTCGGCGCGAAGGTGACCGTGGTCGAGATGCTCGACCGAGTCGTTCCGGTCGAGGACGCGGACGTCAGCGACCAGCTGGCCAAGAGCCTCAAGAAACAGGGGCTGACCATCCACACCTCGGCGAGCGTCGAGAGCCTGAAGGCCGACGCAAAGGGCATCGCAGCGAAGATCAAGACCAACGATGGGAAGTCGGCCGAGCATCGCTTCAGCCATGCGATTGTCGCGGTCGGCATCGTTCCGAATACCGAGAACATTGGCCTCGAGGCGCTGGGCGTGAAGACTACGAAGGGCCATGTCGACGTCGACCAGCACGGCCGCTCCAGCACGCCCGGCATCTGGGCCATCGGCGACATCACCGGTCCGCCCTGGCTAGCGCACAAGGCGAGCCATGAAGGCGTCACGAGCGCCGAAGCTATCGCCAAGGAGCTCGGCAACAAGGACGTGCACCCGCACGCAACCGACCCGAAGAACATTCCCGGCTGCACCTATTGCCGTCCGCAGGTCGCGAGCGTCGGCCTGACGGAGGCGAAGGCGAAGGAAGCGGGATACCAGGTCAAGGTCGGCAAATTCCCGGCAATCGGCAACGGCAAGGCGATCGCGCTTGGCGAGGTCGAGGGTTTCATCAAGACCATCTTCGACGCGAAGACCGGCGAATTGCTCGGTGCGCACATGATCGGTGCCGAGGTCACCGAGCTGATCCAGGGCTATACGGTCGGAAAGACCGCGGAGCTGGTCGAAGACGACTTCATCGAGACCGTCTTCCCGCACCCGACCTTGAGCGAGATGATGCACGAGAGCGTGCTCGCCGCATTCGGGCGCGTGCTCCACATCTGATCAGGCGGAACGCCAGCGAAATCAACGCGTTGGTCTGACGCAGCAAGCACAAGGAGAGGAGGTTTCCGATGCGAAATCGGACGATCTTGCTCGCCGGAGCGATGCTGGCGTTGAGTAGCTGCGACACCGTCCTTGCGCCGCCCGCGCCGCCGCCCGGCCCAAATCCGCCGGCGACCGGCTCCCCGTTGACCCTGTCGACGGCGACAAAGGCCCCGTTCGGAACCTATGTGACGGACGGCGCCGGTCGCTCCGTTTATGTGCTCGAAGGCACGCGTGCGATGAGCGGTATCAACCGCTGCTCGGGTGTGTGCCTCAACGTCTGGCCGCCCGTTCCGGCGCCGCCACTGCCGACTGCGGGAAGTGGGCTCAATCCACCGGCCGTGCGCATGATCTCCGGCTATCTCGGTCCGCAGATGAGCTACTCGGGATGGCCGCTCTATAATTATCACCATGACATGGCCCCGGGCGACACGACGGGCCAGGGCGTCCGCGATCAGTGGGGCACCTGGTACCTTATCCACCCGTCGGGAGAGCCGATCGCGCCGCATTACTGACGCGTTGCGTGGGTCGCTGATCCGCTGTAGCCGCCGCTTCCGATGAGCGCGGCGACGACAAGCACCCGGACTCTCGTCATCGCGCTCGCCGCGAACCTCGGCATCGCCGCCTCCAAGTTCGTCGCCGCGATGATCACAGGCTCCTCGGCGATGCTGACCGAAGGCGTCCACAGCGTCGTCGATTCCACCAACCAGCTGCTGCTGATGTGGGGGCGCCACGCGGCGAAGCGGCCGCCTGATGAGCTGCACCCCTTCGGCTACGGCCGCGAGCTATACTTCTGGAGCTTCGTCGTCGCCGTTCTCGTCTTTTCGCTCGGCGCCGGCGTCTCCGTCTACGAAGGCATCATCCACATCGCCAATCCCGAGGAGGCGGTCTCGCCCATCGTCGCTTATCTCGTGCTACTCGTCGCCTTCCTGCTCGAAGGCTGGTCCACGCTGGAGGCATTCAGGGAGTTCAAGCATTCGAAAGGCAAGCTGGGCTGGCTTCAGGCGATCCGGACCTCAAAGGACCCGCCCGCCTTTATCGTGCTGCTCGAAAACGGAGCGGCGATGGCGGGAATCATCGCAGCAGCCGTCGGAGTGTTCCTCGCGCAGCTCACCGGCGATCCGTTCTACGACGGCGCCGCTTCGATCCTAATCGGGATTATCCTCGGCGTCACGGCGATGATCCTCGCCTATGAATCGAAGGGCCTGCTGATCGGGGAGGCGGCCGATCCGGAGCTGGTCGAGGAATTGCGCAAGCTGGCCTGCAGCAAGCCCGGGGTCGTCGGCGTCGGCAATGTGCTGACCGTGCACTCCTCGCCCGACATGATCACGGCGATGATCAACGTGGACTTCGATGACGACATGCGCGCCGGGGATGTCGAGCGGATCGTCGAGAATGTAGAGCACGAGGTGCGTGACCGCTGGCCGCAGGTGCGCAGGGTCTTCGTCCGGCCGATGCACGGATGCGCGGACCAGCTCAGGCCGTGCTGAGGGGACGCCCGGTTCGGCCTACCGGCCAGCGAGCACCGGCGGAGACGCCTTCGCGATAGATGCCGAATGTCGCCATCGCCGCGACGAATGCGGCTGCCAGAGCCGGCACCGGGTGCCAATAGAAATAGACGTAGGTGAGCACCGACGCGAGCGACGCGAGTTGCACGGTCGCGGCAATGTAGAGGCTCGACCGAGAGGGTCGCGTCAACAGCAGCGCCAGCGCCAGTGCATCCGCGAGGAAGTAATAGCGCTCGTGCATCTTCGGTAGGAGGAAAGGCAGAGCGAAGGCGGACAAAAGCGCAAGCAGCAGCATCGCCCTGGGCTTCCGGACCGAGCTTGCGCTGAGCGCTCCGATGGCGATTGCGGTAGCGCCTGCTGCGGCATAACCGAGAGCGTAGAAGGACCGCGCCGATTGCCCGGCGAGCTCGCTCGCCCAGATCCATGGATTGGCAAGATTACCGGGAATGTCGAACCATTGCGCTTGCCGCAGATAGACTATCGCGAGGTCCGTAGCCGGCCATCCCATGAGCCAGGCCGGAGCCATGAGCAGCCCGTACACGGCCGCGGGAATGGTCCACTGCCACAGCGGCGCCCGCCGGCCGATCAACGCGCCGATGATGAACGGAGCGATGAAGGCGGCCTGCGCCTTGAAAGCGATCGCAACGCCGCACCAGGCGAGGCATACTGCGGTCCGGCCGCGGATCATCCCGGCGACGGCGAAGAGGCAGGCGCCCGCCCACAGCGCATCGCACTGGCCGAGGAGCGCGGCATTCAGGGCTATCGTCGGAACGATGAAGGTGAATGCCGCTCGTTTCGGCTCGCCGCCGAGCGCCTTCAGGAGGTCCGCTACGGCAAGCGCAAGGAAGCCGGTGCCGGCAACCGACAACAGCTTGATGACCGTCAGCGGCGCGAGGAGACCATGCGCGAGCGACGCCGCGGCGAGCAGGTAGAGATAGGGCGGCGTGTAATTGCTGAAGGGCTCCGCGAACGCGGGGATCGGGCCACGGTCGACGATATGGCCGTACCAGGGGATCACGAACTCGACCATGTCCGGAGGCAACACCGGCCAGCACAGGGCATACAGGTACAGGCTCACAGACCCGATCAGGGCGAGCACCAGAGGCCAGGGAAGCGGATCGCGCCTGGTATCGTTCGTCACCTCGAGGATGTTCTGATGCACGCTCATCGCAAGCGGACATGGCTTACGGCCGGTTAAGATACTGCTGACGGCCGTTAACGCTTAGGCAGTATCTCCACCGGTAGTTTCGCGCGTGGGGGAGGAGCTATGCAGAGCTTTCACCACTCACGCGGGCGGATCTTCTTCGAGGTCCTCTGCTCACTAGCCATCTCGGCCTCCTCTGCCGGGGCATGGCTTCAGACCGGCGCCACGGCGCTGCTGCCGGCGGCCGGCGTCGCCGCACTTTATGGCCTGGTGCACGCATTCGACATGCGCCGCCGAAAGCCGACGATTGCGGCCGTTTCGCAAGTGACTGAGGTCGCGAGCGCATCGGAAAACGCCGTTCCGGCCATTCAACCGACGTTCGCTCCACCGGCCACGCCTGAGCAGCAGGTGACGACTGGCAAGGGGGCGGAGGAAGGCGAGAAGACCGAGCCGGAAGCCACGCGACCAAGCCGACCTCGCCGAGCAAAGGCGGCTCCGAAGGGCGCCCGCCAACGCTCGAGCGCGCGCGCCGCGGAGAAGGTCACCGAGCTTGCGCCGGTCGACGAGGTGAAGATCGCGGAGCCTTCGCAGGCGGAGGAGCCGAAGATCACCGAAGTGGCGAAGCCCGAGGAAGCGAATGTCGCAGAACTCACAGCGCTGAATGAAGCGCCTCGGCGCCCGGAGGAGTCGTCCCCGGTTCCAATTCGACCTTTGTTCGAGCCGGAGCCATTCGTTCGTCTGCAGCGCGCAGGATTCGGCCGCAAAGCCTAAGCTTCCGGCGTACTAACCCCGACCACTTGCCAACGGCAGGCCGCCGTTCCACCGTTGGGCATGGCCCAATCGATGCACGATGTCTCCGACCCGCGGAACGCGTCGATCCTGATCAATGTGAACGGCGAGCTGAAGCCTCGGGCCGAAGCTGTCATCTCCGTCTTCGACAGCGGCTTCATGCTGGGCGACGGCGTTTGGGAAGGTCTTCGTATCCACAACGGCAAGGCGGCGTTCCTCGACCGGCATCTCGATCGGCTGTTCGAAGGCGCGAAGGCCATTGCGATGGACCTCGGCCTCAGCCGCGAGGAGCTGGTGAAACGTCTCTACGACACGCTCGACGCGAACCAGATGAACGAGGGCGTTCACGTCCGCCTGATGGTAACCCGCGGCGTGCGCTCGACGCCCTACCAGGACCCTCGCGTGGTCGTGGGGGGCGCCACCATCGTCATCATACCCGAATACAAGGAGCCGCCTGCCGGGGTGCATGAGCGCGGTCTCAAGCTGTTCACCGTCCACGTCCGGCGCGGCGACCCGGCGGTCCAGGATCAGAAGATCAATTCGCACTCAAAGCTCAACTGCATCCTGGCGTCGATCCAGGCGACGCAGGCGGGCGCCGATGAAGCGCTGATGCTCGACCCTCATGGCTTCGTCGCGACCTGCAACTCGACCCACTTCTTCATTGTCCGCAAGGGCGAGGTGTGGACCTCGAGCGGGAAATATTGCCTCGGCGGCATCACGCGCGGCCTGGCCTTGGAGATTGCGCGGGAGGCGGGCGTTCCGGCGATCGAGAAGGACTTCTCGCTGACGGACGTCTATGGCGCGGACGAGGCGTTCGTGACCGGCACTTTCGCCGGCATCGTGCCCGTCCGCGAGATCGACGGCCGACAGCTCATCTGTCGTGGAGCGATGGTCGAGCGGCTGCAGCAGCTCTACGCCGAACGCGTGGACCGCGACGTGAAGGAACAACAGCGGCCGTGACTCGCCGCATCGCGATGTGGTCGGGTCCCCGGAACCTTTCCACCGCGATGATGCGCAGTTTCGGGAGCAGGAGCGACACGTTTGTCTCCGATGAGCCTTTCTACGGCTGCTTCCTCGAGACGACGGGCGCGGACCACCCGATGCGGGATGAGACGATCGCGGCGATGGACTGCGATTGGCACAGCGTCATGGCATCGCTCCGCTGCCCCACGCCCGACGGATCGGCGGTTTGGTACCAGAAGCATATGTGGCACCACATGGCCGGGCCCATCGGGTACAAAGACTTCGACGGCTTCACTCACGCCTTCCTGATCCGCGAGCCGGAACAGATGATCGCCTCCTACCTGCGCAAGCGCGAAGCGGCGGCGTTCGAGAATTTCGGGATGGACCGCCAGGCGGAATTCTTCGAGCGGGAGGCGGAACGGCTGGGCCGCGCGCCCCCCGTGATCGATGCCAGCGATGTGCTAGCGAACCCCGCAGCCGTCCTGTCGAAGCTGTGCGACGCACTCGGTATCCCCTGGAATCCTGCGATGCTCAGCTGGGCTCCCGGCCGGCGGGAGACGGACGGCCCGTGGGCGCCACACTGGTACGGTGCGGTCGAGAAAAGCACCTGCTTCGGCTCGCCGGAGACCGAGGTCGTCGATCTTCCGTCAGAGGCACAGCTGGTCGCAGACCGTTGCCGGCCTTATTACAACCGGCTGGCCGTC
>CBHTSV010000005.1:0-3854 GCA_966095215.1 uncultured Sphingomonas sp.
GGCTCCGGCAGCGCCGGTCATTTCGAGCAATCGATCGAGCGCGGCGAAATCAGGCGGACCTTCTGGCACCGTCCCGAGCGCTTCGACCAACGTCCCGGCGGCCGCACCGCCGACCGCCGAACCGCCGCCGAGCGCAACCGAGAGCAACGCGACGTAGTTTTCGCGTGGAATGCTGACGGCTCCGAGCGAGGCCAAATGCTCCGTCATGAACTGGCAGTCGAGAAGCGTGAAGTTGCCGACCTTCAGCCGCCCGACCAACCAGGCGAGCGCGACCTTCGAAGCATCGCGCATTTGGCTGAACATACTCTCGCCGAAAAAGGCGCGGCCGAGCTTGACCCCATAGAGGCCGCCCATCAGCGCGTCGGCGTGCCACACCTCGATCGAATGGGCATGGCCAGAGCCGTGAAGTGCGAGCATCGCTCGCTCCAGCTCTGCATTAATCCAGGTTTCTTCGCGGTCGGCGCAGGCCCGAATGACGGCGGCGAAGTTGCGGTCATGCGTAACGTTGAACCGTCCCGAGCGGATCGTTCGCCTCAGCGAGCGAGACAGATGAAAGCGGTCAAGCGGAATAATTGCCCGATTGCGCGGCTCAACCCAGAACAACTCGGCGGCATCGCGGCTGTCGGCCATCGGGAAGATGCCGGTCGCATAGCCCTGGAGCAACAGGCGCGGGTCGAGACGACTCATGAGAGCACTATGATCTGCGGCAATCCTGCTGTCAGCGTCAGATAATCTCTCGGACCAAATCCTGCGGCCGGCACAGCCGGACGCCCTTGTCGGTTTCGACAATCGGCCGGTTGATGAGGATTGGATGCTGGACCATCGCATCGAGTACTTCGTCGTCGGTCACGTCGGGCCGGGTGAGGCCGAGTTCTTCCGCCAGCGGCTCCTTGGCGCGCAGACCCTCGCGTGCGGAGATTCCGGCCCTCGCGTAGAGGCGTTTCAGCTCGTCGCGCGTCGGGGGATGCTTCAGATATTCTTGAATCCACACGTCCGCACCCGAATCGCGCAGGATATCGAGCGTCTTCCGCGAGGTTCCGCACATCGGATTGTGATAAATTGTCGCTTTCATAGCGGTCCAGTTCCTAGCGTTGAATCAATCGGTTAAACAAGCAGTTAACCCGCAGTGCGCACTTTCCTTGATGAGCATTGTCGCGCATGCGGAACGATGACGCTTTATCGTCGTTCCTGCGCTTGTGACATGCACCGTCGCCGGGGGACCGGGGCCCGGGAGCATGTCCCGGCAAGCTCAACAATACGGGAGAAAGACGATGCAAAAATCATTCCTGGCCCTGGCGCTGGCCGGTGTCGCCACGCTGAGCGCATGCGCGACCAACTCGCGCGTTGCTCAGGACGCTGCGCTTGGCGCGGCTGGCGGCGCGGCGGTCGGTGCGGTGGTTCCGGGCGTGAGCGTGATCGAGGGCGCCGCTGTCGGCGCAGCGATCGGCGGTCTCGCCGGTGCCGTTTGGGCCGACAACAACAATGACGGCTATGTCGACGGCTATATGCAGAACGGCACTTATTATCCGGGCACCCCGGCCGGCTATGACCCGACGCTTCGCCGGGTGGCCACAGGCGCTCTCGGCGGTGCTGCTCTCGGAGCGGCCGCAGGTGCGGTGATCCCGGGCGTCAGCGTCCTCCAGGGCGCGGTGATCGGCGCTGCGGTCGGCGGTCTCGCCGGCGCCGTCTGGGCCGACCAGAATAATGATGGCATGGTCGATGGCTATGTTTACAACGGGCAATATTATGCAGGCGCCCCGTCGACCACCGCTCCAGCGGCTCCGGCCTATACGGCTCCGCCGCCTTCGCGGAGTGGCGAACGCGGATAAAATATTCGGAGAACAAGTGATCAGTTTGCGTGACTTGTGCACCGGCCGCCGGCCGGTGCACATTTTTTACCGAGTATGCGGCATCGCAGCCGCAATCGTGCTGGCTACGGCGCCCCTTTCGCCCGCAGAAGCGAGAAAGCCCAAGCCGGTTCCCGTTGCCGCAGCCCAGCCGCAGGTCGTCGACCAGACTGTCGCTGGCTTCTATCGCAGCCGGAACGGCGCTCCCCTGTGGCTGGCGCCGAACGCGGGCGATGCGGCCGAACGGCTGATCGTCGCGCTCAGCAACGCGCGCGTCGACGGACTCGACCCTGATTCCTACCACGTCAGCTCCTTGAATGAGGCGATCCGGAAGGCCTGGGGCCGCGACCATAAGGCGATCCTCGCCGCCGACCAGCAGCTTAGCCAGGCTTTCGTCGCCTACGTCCAGGACCTGAGGCGCGGTTCGGACGGCGGACTGACCTTCGTCGATCCGCAGCTGAAGCCCTCGCCGCCGTCGCCGCTCGCCGTCCTGCTCGAGGCCGCCATGGCTCCCTCTCTCTCGGAGTACGTGAAGAGCACCGGCTGGATGCACCCGATCTATGGGGAGCTTCGGCAGGCGCTGCTCGGGCACAATTATGCGTCCGACCACGAGCGCGAGGTGCTCCAGCTGAACCTCGAGCGCGCGCGGGTGCTTCCCGCGGGACCGCAGCGCTACGTGCTCGTGAACGCGGCGCAGCAACGGCTCTACATGTACGAAAAAAGGCAGGCGGTGGACTCGATGGTCGTCGTCGTCGGCAAGCCGAAATGGCCGACGCCGATGATGGCGGCCTACATCCGCTACGCGGCGCTCAATCCCTATTGGTATGTGCCGCCCGACCTCGCCGGCGAGGACGTCGCGCAGTTCGTGATGAAGCAGGGCCTCAAATATCTCGACGACTACGGCTACGAGATCGTGTCCGACTGGAGCCCGAACCCGACGATCCTCGATCCGAAGGCGATCGACTGGAAGGGCGTCAACGATGGCAAGGTGGAAGTGATGATCCGCCAGAAGCCCGGCCCGAAGAATTTCATGGGGCGGATGAAGTTCATGTTCCCGAACCAGTTCGGCGTCTACCTGCACGACAATCCGCGCCGCGAGCTGTTCCAGAAGGCGGCGCGCTATTTCAGCGGCGGATGCGTCCGGCTCGAGGATGCGCCGCGGCTCGGCCGCTGGCTCTTCGGCCGCGACCTCGACTGGCAGTCGGCGGGGACGGAGCAGCCGGTGCCGCTCGCGGCTCCGGTGCCGGTTTACATTACCTATCTGACCGCAATGCCCGAGGGCTCCACCATCGCTTATTACGACGACGTCTATGGGCGGGACGCCGCGAAGCTCGCGGGCGGGCCGAGCAGCACGGAGACGGCCGGCCGCTGACGATCAGCGGTGGAACCAGTTCGGGTACCAGGTAACGTCCTGTGCGACCGGGCGGCCCTCGCCATCGAGCGCCGGCCTAAAACGCACATATTGCTCGGTGAGCTGGCACATCAGCGAGTCCGCGACCGGGCTGCCGCTCGAGCGGACCACGCGGCAATTGGTGGCCCGGCCATCCGCCGTCACACGTATCGAAAGCCCAACGCTGCCTCGTCTCATGCCGCTCGCCGCCACCAGACGACCATATTCGCTATCGGGGACCTTGGTGATCTTCTGGGCGGGCGTGAATCCTCCCGCGCCTCCGCCGCCCGGACCATTGCCGGATCCCCCGGCCCCCGATCCTGTGCCGGAGGTGCCCGCGCCCGAACTGGAAGCGCTGCCAGTGCCGGCGATCTTCGCCGCGGGAATGGGCGAGGGGACGGGCAGCCTGGGCTGCGGCGCCACGACGGGACTGGGCTCGGCTTTGGGTGCGGGAGCTCCTGCCGACTTCCGGGCTTGCGGCTGCGGTGCGGGAGGCGGTGGCTTCACCGGCGGAGGCGGAGGCGGCTCCCTGATGTCGATCGTCGTCATCCGCTCGAACGTCTCGCGGACCGTGCTGACGTTGAGGCCGGTCAGCAGCGCGGCGGCCAGCGCGGCGT
>CBHTSV010000006.1:0-11149 GCA_966095215.1 uncultured Sphingomonas sp.
CTGCTTGCCCTCGCGCTTGGCATAGTCGGCAAGGTTGATGAATGACTGCCCGGTATTCTGCCCGGCGGCGCCCTGACCCCCGCCGGCGACCGTGAAATAGGCCTTCACGTTCTTCTTCTCGGGGCCTTTCAGGAAATAATCCTCGACCGTGCGCTGCACTTCCTGCGTTCGGGTCATCGTCGCTCCGGCCGGAAGGCGGAACTGAACGAAGGCCGCGCCCTGGTCCTCGCTCGGGAGGAAGCCCGTTGGCAGCCGGTAGAAGAGGATGATCAGGATCGCGCACACGCCCCCGTAGATGCCGAGGAACAGCCATTTGCGGTCGACGACGCGACTGACATTGTCGACATACCAGTCCATCACGCGCTGAAAGCGGTCGTTGAAGGTCAAGCGGGCGACCTCGAGCCCATGCGCGATCCTCGGAGCGATTCGGCCGAGCCGCGTGTCCTCGACCGTCGCGTGCTTGCGCTTGAGCAGGTTCGCGGCGATCGCCGGACTGAGCGTGAGCGCGATAAAGACCGACAGCGCCATCGCGGAGACGATCGTCGCGGAAAACTGCCGGTAGATCACCCCCGTCGACCCGCCGAAGAACACCATGGGCAGGAAGACGGCGGAAAGAACCAGCGCAATCGCGACTAGGGCAATCTGGATCTGGCCCATCGACATAATCGTCGCCTCGCGGGGCGAGAGCTCGGGATTTTCGTGAAGCAGGCGTTCGACGTTTTCGACCACGACAATAGCGTCGTCGACCAGCAGCCCGGTCGCGAGCACGAGTCCGAACAACGTCATCGTGTTGATCGAAAAACCGATCCCGTAGAGAATCGCGAAGGTGCCGAGCAGGACGATCGGGACCGCGATGAACGGGATCAACGTCGCGCGCCAGCTTTGCAGGAAGACGAAGATGACGAGGACGACGAGCAGGATCGCCTCCATCAGCGTCTTCACCACCTCGTAGACGGACAGCTTGATGAAGTCGCTCGTGTCGTTCGCGTAGGCGAATTTGTAGCCCGGGGGCATTCGGGCCGAGATCTCCTGGACCTTCGCCTTGACCAGGCCGGCGGTGCGCAGCGCGTTCGCGCCCGGTTCGAGGAAGATGCCAACGCCCGCTCCAGGATGGCCGTTCACGCGGATGAGGACCGCATAATTGTCCGCACCCAGCTCGATCCGGGCGACGTCGCTCAGCCGCACGCGCGCGCCCGAGGGGTCGGCCTTCACGATGATGTTGCGGAACTGCTCGGGGGTCTGCAGCCGCGATTGGGCGGTGACGGTCGCGTTGATCATCTGGCCCTGCGGCTGCGGCATCCCGCCGACTTCACCTGCGGCAACCTCGGTATTCTGGGCCTGAATGGCGCTGACCACGTCGCTCGGCATCAGGTTGAAGCTCGCGAGCTTGTGCGGGTCGAGCCAGATGCGCATCGCGTAAGGCGCGCCGAAGACATTGACGTCGCCGACGCCCGGAACGCGCGCGACGTCGTCCTGCAGATTGGAGCTCAGCCAGTCGGAAACGTCGAAGTTCGTGCTCTTGTCGGTCTCGTCATAGACGCCGACGATCATCAGGAAGTCGGGCGAACCCTTGGTGACCCGAACGCCTTGCTGCTGAACCTGCTGCGGCAGCCGGCTGACAGCTGCCTGGATTTTGTTCTGGCCCTGGACCTGCGCGATGTCCGGGTCGATCCCCTTCGCGAACGTCGCCGTGATATTGACCTGCCCGCGCGCGGTTGAGGAAGATTGGAAGTACAGCAGGCCGTCGATGCCGGTGAGCTCCTGCTCGAGCACCTGGGTGACGCTGTTTTCGAGGGTTTCCGCCGAAGCTCCGGGAAATGAGGCGCGGATGTTGATCTGGGGAGGAGCGACGTCTGGATACTGGGCGACAGGCAGGTTGATGATCGCGCCGATGCCCATCAGCATGATGATGATCGCGATCACCCAGGCGAAGATTGGGCGATCGATGAAGACCTTCGACATTGGCTAGCGGCCGCCCGCTCGATCGCCGCCCTTCATGGCGCCTGGCGGAGGAGCCTTGACGCGCTGCGGAGCGCTCGCCGGAACCGGCTTGATCGGCGCTCCGTCGCGAAGAGTGGCCGTGCCTTGCGTGATGACCTTCTCACCGGGCGCCAGGCCCTGGGTCACGACCCAGTAGGGTCCCTGGGTGCGATCGGCGACCACCACGCGCTGCGCCGCGCGGTTCCCAGGACCGACTACCCACACGGTCGCATTGCCCTGAGGATCGCGAGAGACCGCCGCCTGGGGAACGAGGAAGGCAGCGGTATTCACGGCTTGCGCGAACTGCGCGGTCACGAACATTCCGGGGAGCAGGATCGCCTGCGGGTTGGCGAACCGCGCGCGGAGCGTCACCGTGCCCGTATTCTGGTCGACGAGCACCTGGCTGAACTCGACCGTGCCGCTGTATCCGTAGAAGGAACCGTCGGGCAGCTTCAGTCGCACCTGTGCCGTCGTGGGCACCGCTCCGCCCTGCGCCAGAGCCTGCCTCAGCGCGAGCAGGTCCGCGGCCGACTGCTGGATGTCGACATAGACCGGGTCGAGCCGCGTGATGGTCGTGAGCGCGTCCGGCTGGTTCGCCGTGACAAGCGCGCCTTCGGTTACGTTCGACAGGCCGATGCGGCCGGTGATCGGGGCAGGGACTCGCGTGAAGCGCAGGTTGATCTGCGCCGATCTCAGCGCAGCGGAGTTCTGGGCGACCGACGCGTCCGCCTGCCGCGCCTGGGCGAGAGCGTCGGTGTAATCCTGCTTCGACACCGCCTCCAATTCGGCGAGCGGCTTGTAGCGCGAGGCGCGCGTGCGGGCGGCCATCGCGCTCGCTCTTGCGCTCTGCAGGTTGGCCGATGCCTGGGCCGCCTGCGCTTGATAGACGCTTGGATCGATCTGATAGAGCGTCTGCCCCTGCCGCACGACGGAGCCTTCGCGGAACAGGCGGCGGAGGATCACTCCCGAGACCTGCGGCCGGACCTCGGAGACCTGGTATGCGGCAACGCGTCCGGGGAGGAGCTGCTGGATCGGAGCGCTGCCAGGCTCGACCACGACATAGCCGACCTGGGTGGGGCCGCCGGACCCTCCGCGGCCGCCGCGCCCGCCGGCCTGTGGATCGCCGCCGCCGCAAGCCGCGAGCAACAGGAATGCCGCGGCCAGAGCAACTTTCCAGGGGCGGCGCCGTTCAAGCGCCCGCTCGTCCATCAAATTCCATTTTCCTCGACAGATCCGCAGCGACCGGAGCGCCTACGGGCAATTCATCTTGGTTTGCAACCCGACTGTTGATCTTGCGGCGGCCCGTCAGGTTGGCTTCGACAGAATCGCCCGATCCATCGACGGACGACGGTCAAGTCCGCTTTCGCCGCGCGGCAGAATCGGACTGTGCCGCCACGATAACAGCCATTTCATGCAACACAGATTAAGTGTATAAAGACAATCTCGCTTGTTTCGTTCGCCGAAAACTCACTTGCGGTAGGGCGATTGCTCGGCGCCCTCGGGGTTGACGCCGATGCCGTATGCTCCAGATCGGGCGCGAGCCCTTCGGGTACTGGTCGTCACGAACGTGAAGGCCTATCGCGACGCACTCGTGGCTGCGCTCGAGCTGCACGACCGGATCAGCGCATTCGGCCAGGGCGTCGACTCGGCCATCGCCTGCTCGCCGAATTTCGCATCCGGGATCGACGTAATCCTGATCGACACGGCTGCTCCGGGCGCACTGGCCGCGATTGCCCATTTCCGCCGCGGAGCCGTTAGCCCGGTCATTGCGTTTGGCGTGGCTCCTGCAAGCATAATGGCCTGTGCCGAAGCAGGTGCCGCAGGTTATGTACCGGCCGAATCCTCGATCGAGGATCTTGTCAGCGCGATCTTCGCCGCGGTCTCGGGTGAGCTCGTTTGCTCACCGAAGGTTGCCTACGACCTGTTTCGACTGATCGGCTCTTTCCGCACCTCCACCCAACTCGGGCGGAGAGCGGAGTTCACACCGCGAGAGCAGCAGATTCTGCTGCTGCTCAACGAAGGTCTTTCAAACAAGGAAATTGCGCGCAGCCTCGGGATCGCCGTCTCAACAGTGAAGAATCACGTCCACCACATACTCGAGAAGTGCGAAGCATCGTCTCGCAAGCACGCCGCTCGAAGATCCCACGTGCTGCTTGGTCCCGCTGCCCAGGTGCATGCACAGCCCGGGGATCTAGTTCCTTTCCTGCTCGCGACCTAGATCCTCGATCTAGATCCGCGATCTACGCTTCTCTGGACCATCAAGGCGGATTCCCGAGGGTCCCCGGAACAAGCAAGCTACCATTGCATGACTAGTGCAGGTTCCGACTGCCACTGGCGGGCGCCGCGCGGTGGCTGGCTTCGCGCCCGTTGGACGCTTCCGGCGCAGCCATTTTCGAAAATTGGAGGGACTCCATGAGCACCAACGCGCTTGGGCCGACGCTGGCCGGTGGAATGCAGCCGATCGTCGAGGACGGTCTCGAGCTCCTCTACCTCCCGGACATCAACAACGACCAGCTCCAGCGCGAGGGCAAGCCGGCCGTCTTCTATTATCTGCCGAACTACGTGCACATCGCCCGCAAGGGCGGCGCGGAAAACGGCGATTTCAAGTTCAACCTGATCAGGTTCGCCGGCGTCCAGACCGGCGATACGACTGTTGGCATGGCGGAAGGAACCTCCCGCGAGGTCGCAGGTGGGGTACTGACGTTCACCGCAACGAGTGCGCCACCGGACCGCGTGCTGCAGATCTCCCAGCAGAAGATCATGGATCAGGGTGCCGGAAACTCGAAGTCCGACATCTTCTGGGGAATCCGCGGTCCCAAACCCATCTTCCGGCCCGCGATCATCACTTCCAACATCACCACGATCTCGAACGTCTCGCCGATTGCGAACAAGGGCGTTCCGGCGCTCGTCAGTCGCGGACGGGGGCGTGCGCCAACCTATCGGGTCGTGCCTTCGGCCGCGCCGGCCCAGCTCCCGGTGCGCACGAGAGACGGCGAGCCGCCGGATGCCTCGCTCGACGCCTGGTATTGGCAAATGCAGGGGCAGGGCAACGGAAGCATCGATCCGTCCGGCGAAAATGCCTACTCAGCGCTGATCGGCGCCTATCCGACGGCGATCCTCTGGGAGGCCTTCCACGGCGTCTCGAGCCCGATCGTCGTCACCCAGGCGCTCAAGCTGAAGGTCTGGTCACCGGTCGTCGAGCTCCGGATTCACGGCGACTGGAGCAAGATCTTCGACCACTTCTCGGCTGCCCTTCACGCGCATTACCTCTGGGCATCCGTCGATATCGGCGTTGAAATCAACAACATGCGCGCCAACGGAACTCTCGATGTCGACGTCAAGGTCGATCAGACGCTCCCTGGCGCCGACAAGATGGCCGAGATGATCGACAAGCGGACCGACCTCATCCTCACGAAATTCATGGAACAGGCGCAAAAGGTCATCTTCGACCCGCCGCAGCCGACCGTGGAGCCCGCCAAGGCATCGAATACGGGCGGGTTCTGGGGTGTCGGCCTGGCGCTGAAGAAGCGCCATGACGAGACGCATCTGACGCTCGATTACCATGAAACGCGCCAGTTCGCTTACCTGCAGGATCACACGATCAGCAGCTCGCTCGAGGGCATGTATGACGAGATCAAGCGCGATCCGACTGCCGAGAAGAAATACTTCCTGACGGTCCCGCTGGACGATTGGCCGCGCAAGCTCGCCCGTGTCTTCAAGCCGGTCGTCAACTGGGCCACTCAGCCCGTCGCTTTTGTCGACTGCCAGGTCGGTTATCCGAGCACCCAGGGGGACATCCAGTGGCAGGGGCACTCCTTCCAGAAGTCGGACGGGGACGATGCCAACTGGCGCACCGCGATTACTCAGAAGGCGAAGGCCGACGTGGCCAATGCGCCGCAGGGTTGGGAACCCGACAAGACCTTCATCAAGCGCACGATCCACATGAAGGAGCCGGACGACATCTTCACGAACCCGTTCGTGGTCAATCAAATCGACCAGAACGAGATCGAGCTTGATCCCGGCCCGACGGGCACTCCCATGAACGACAACATCTATGAGATACGCGCGGACAGCGCCGGTCGGCTGGCGGTGGGGCCGATCGGGCTCGGCGCAAGTCTCACGGATGCCTCGCAAGTCGTTGAGGTGACGCTCGATCCGACGGACGCCGACGGCAAGTCCCTCGGCCGTGAACAAGTGAAATTCCGCTGGCTGTTCGCCGATCAGGACCAGCAGCGCTTCTGGTCGATCTTCACGGGCGATCCCGCATTCCGGCCTTTCTACCGTTACAAGGTGGAGGTCACCGTCAAGGGCACGCTCTTCCAGAAGGGCCAGGCATGGGAGGGCCCATGGCAGCAGGCGAGCGGCAATGGGCCGATCACGATCAGCGTGCCGCTGCCTGACAGCCCGGGCGTGGTCACCAAGGAAATGCCGCCGTTGATGATGGTCAATGCCAAGGGCGAAAAGAGCCCGGCAGGCGCCCCGGTGAAGACCAGGGCGGAGCCGGAGATTCCAACCCGCGGCATCTCGAATTGGGGCTACACGCCGGCGCCATCGGAACCGGTCAAGAAGCCGGCCCCCGTCCGCTCGAGCAAAGGGAAGAAGACTCCGGAACCGGCATCCACCGGCAACGAGTGAGCAAGGTCGTGGAACTGACGTCGACGTTGCGCGAAGCAACGGGGCCGGAAGAGGCCGGACCGTCGGCAAGCGCCGATTGGCGCTCCGTCGACCCGGAGAGCGGCCGGGGGCGTCGCTTGCGTGCGCTGCCCGGAGAAGTCTCCTCGCGAGCTGGTTCGAGCTCCGCCGACAAGCTGTACGTGATCGCCGACCCGGGCCTCGCCAGGGCCCCCGGGTCCGGCCTGCCGCAGGTGGGCCTCACCTTGATCCTGGAGCGGGACCCGTGGATCGGGGACCAGGGCTTGGAGGCACTGGTAACGGGCGGCGTGCTCTCCGCCAGCCTGACGATCACTCCCACCGTCGAGGAGACGCAACGTGTCGCCTCCGCGACCGGCGCATCCGCGGTCCCGCTCTTCGTGCGCAGCGCCAGCTGGACTTTGCGCGATGCCGAGACGGACAAGGCCTTCGCGAAAGCGGATGTGCAGGGCAATGGTGGAGCGGCTTCCTTCTCCCAAACGGTAACACGCGAGGTGGCGCTCGCCGCATTGGGTGCTCTGAGAGGTGCAGAAAGCCGGATCGAGGTTCGGTGCGAGGCCGAGTTTCGAGCACTTCCCGGGAAGCATCCCCCGCCGCCTCATGTTCTGAATGTGGCCGGCGGCACCATCATGACGATGTCCACCACGCAGGTCGGTGGCGTACCGCGCCGAGTTACACTCGAGCGCTCCTTCTCCGACGTCGTCCGGGATTCGGCGAGCCTTCCCATCGATGCGCTGGTGAAGGCGGTTTGCCCGTCGCCCGACGGTACGTTGCAACCCATACCCTCGCTGCTGCCCGCCTCCCGAGGAGTGAGGGAGAAGGCGGGTTTCGCGGCAATCGGCGGGACGATCGCCGAGATCCCGGCGGTGCTCAAGACATCCGTGGGGTCGCGGATAAACGCGCACGCGCTTGCCGCGAGCGGCATTGCGGGGTCGCCCGCCGGCAAGCTGCAGCGGTGGCAAGTCGCCGACCTGATCGTTCATCCGCCGGCGGCCCCCGAGCAGAACCAGAACCTGCCCGTCATCGAAGCCGAGGCGGCGCTGTGGCCCGATCGCGTCGATCAACAGCGATATTGGTACGCGCCGGAGTTCGCGATCGTCGCTCCGGCTCCGACGATGGACGCGTCGAACTCTCCGTTCCGGTTCGCCTTCTCGGTCGTGGGCTTTGGCGAAGGAGCTTTGCCGATTCTCGAAGCGAGCGTGAAGTTCACGCTGCAGTCCAAAATGTCGGACGCCTCGGCCGCGGCCTGGGAATCTCTCGGACGGCCCCGCTGCGAGCCGGTCCCGACGAATGGCCTGTCGGCCGTGCTGATCGTGCCGTTCGTCAATGAACGGGGGGAGGCTTCCGAGACGAGCATCAGCGGGACCGAGCTGAAACCCGTGGACGGCGGCTTCGAAGCCAATTTCGCGCTGACGGATCGCTTTGCCCGGCTTGCCTATGGAGCGCTCGGCACCGCCGGTTTCCAATCGTCTTCGGCGCGCCTGGAAATCGCCTATTGCTTCCCGGCGTATGAGCCAGTGGAAAGCCGGCAGACCCCAATCCGCTGGGGTGGGAAATTAGCCGCTGTCGATCCGGCAGTCTTCGCGGCCGACACGCGCGCGGTGCGCAGACCGCCCCTCGGCGCTGCAGCTTTCGTTGCCCATCATCAGCCGACGGTAAGCCACCCGGGCCTTCTCGCGGCCGTGCCGCCCGTCGTTGCAACGCATCCGATCCTGACCGCGCCGGCCGTTGTCATTCCGCCGAAGACCTATGGAATCAGGACGCAGGGGCGCAACGTGAAGCTCGACGCCTTCGTCCCGTGCTCCACGTTCGGTGCTCTCTACGTCCAGAAGGGGGATCCGGCGAAAGGCGAGGTGGACAAGCCGATCGGCTGCCGCAATGCGTGGACTCTCGGCCAGTTCCAGCTTCGCCTTTACGAGCCTCTCGATGTCGATCTCGGCATTCCAGACGCACCCTACAAGATTTACCGGTCAGTCCAGGTCCCGGGCCGTTTCCTCGTCGTTCCCAAAGCCTATACGATCACACGCTATGAGCCGTCGGACTGGCGGGCGTATCGTCCGGCTCTGTTCCTCTACTCCAACATCGACGCAATCCACCCGGAGCGGACGTCCTGCATTCTCACGGGAACACTCCGGCCGGCACTGACTCCAGCCGATCGGCGGGTGTTGCTCGACGCGCTGCGCTCAAAAGCGCATGCGAACGCCAGCCTGGAATGGCCGACCGAGCTGGGCGTCGATCCAGAAATCGCCTGGGCCGTCCCCGGCAACGGGCAGATCTCACCTGCGGCCGCGAGGACCCCCGAAGGATTCCAGGTCAGTCTCGGCGCTTCGCTGGACCACATCCTCATCCTGAAATCGCTCGTGGAGACCAGCGGTGTCGCGGCCGGGCTGAACTTCCGCCTCGAAGACGGCAGCTCGATACAATCGATCCTGGACATCAACCTCGCGCGGATCGACGGACCGTGGGAGGCGGGCGCCGTGTCCGCCAAAATCGATGGCGGCGGGGCAACGCTGACCAACCACACGGAGCGGGCGGCCGACGTCAAGGAAATTCTGCCTTACCCCCCCGGGGCCCCCCCGGGACCGGTTGAAATCGAACGGCGCTTGGCCCCGAGCGAAACGACGACCAGCGACACCCTGCCCGGGAGCACCGACGAGGTAGTCGTGAACTACGCGCTCGCCAGCACCGGCGGCAGCCTCGAAGAGATACGCACCTTTGTCGAAGATCTTCACACGAACGTCGTCTTCGTCAGCGCATTCGACTGGGCTTCGGCCGGGCTGGAGGAAGCAACGATCGAAGGGCGAATCGCCGGGGTGGATGGCGCGGCGACTGCGAAGCTGAACGGCAACACGACTTCGGCCGAGATGCAGTTCGTGCTGCCGCTCACTTCCTACCTTTCGCAGCCGACGCTCCAATACCGTGCGACCTTCCTCGCCGCCGACGGCAACGCTCGGACTGGCGAATGGCGCGACTGGCGCCTCGATCTCCAAGGCAACGTCATCGAACTGAAGAAGGAATGAACACCGGAGGGCTGAGCTATGACTACCGCCAAATCGATTCACATTGGCCTGAACCACGTTGATCCGGACGGCTACAACGGCTGGGACGGAGAATTGTCCGGCTGCATCAACGATGCGACCGACATGCAGAGCATCGCCGATGGCCTCGGCTATACCTCGACGCTCCTCATCGACTCCGACGCGACTTCGTGCCGCGTGATCTCGGAGATTGGCCAGGCCGCTGACGAGCTGCAGAGCGGCGACATCCTTTTCGTGACCTACTCCGGGCACGGCGGGCAGGTCGACGACGTCAACGGGGACGAGGACGATTCGCTCGATGAAACCTGGTGCCTGTATGACAGGCAGTTCATCGACGACGAGATCTACAGCCTGTGGACCCAGTTCAACCCGGGCGTTCGAATCGTTGCTCTTTCCGATAGCTGCCACAGCGGAACCGTGATGCGCATGATGCAGGTTGCCGAGGACATCGTTGTGCAGACGAGGCGATCGAAGGCGCCCCCGACTCCGGAGCAGAAAGCGGCCTTGGACTCCATTTCGAAGACTCTGGGGGTCGATCCCAAGGAATTCGCCAAAGCGGCGGCGCTCAAGGAAAAACAGGCTGCGAACATTGCCCGCAGCCGGTCGCGGGGTGGGCCTGCGGCGATTCCGCAGCGCAATCTTCTCGGTGTTGCCAGGCGCATCCCGCCGGACGTCCAGGAGGAGGTGAACAAGAGGTACCGCGAGGTTCATGCCGCCGCGCAATTCATCGCGGGACCGTCCGAGCGCGCCGAAGTCTCGGCATCGGTCATCCTCATCTCCGGCTGCCAGGACAACCAGCTGTCGATGGATGGGTCCGGCAACGGCCTCTTCACCGAAAAAGTGAAGCAGGTTTGGAACGGCGGAGCGTTCACCGGCAACTACAAGGCGTTCTGCGATGCCATAAAGGCGCTGATGCCCAAGAAGCAGCAGCCGAACTATTTCGTAGTCGGGGCGAAGAATGCGCAGTTCGAAGGCCAGACACCCTTCGAGATAGGCGATGGAAGCGCGGCTCCGGCGACACCGACCGATGAGGGAACTACCGAACCTGAGCAGCCGGCGGACACGGACCAGCCGCAGCCGGAGGATACCCCTCAGCCGACGGAATCGTCGCACCCGCAGTTGCAGGAAGGCGACTGCGGCGATGCCGTCAAGGAGCTCAAGCGAATCCTGGCGGACACCGGCTATTACAACGGTGACGTCGATGACGACTTCGACTCCGTCACGACGAGCGCGGTGCGGTCGTTCCAGCAGGCGTATGACGTGGAGGTCACCGGCATCGTGAACGACGAGACGTGGACGAAGCTCATGGATGCCGCGCACGAGTTGGAGCCGGCCTGATCACGGCCATTCGGTCCGCGCTGAAGTGATCGGCGGGGAACAGGGGCGCGCCTGGGGAGCGGCGCCCCTGGACCGCTGCGGCCAACATCTGAGGAGCCGGTGACATGAAGGAAGTGGAAGACGCGCCGATGCTCAAGGAACGC
>CBHTSV010000007.1:0-1787 GCA_966095215.1 uncultured Sphingomonas sp.
TCCACACGTCGACCATCGGGTTGATCGGGACCGAGGCCCTGAGCGCCGGGTGCGGGTTCACCAAAGTCATCAGAGCGGTGAAGCCGTCGTAGCTGGTGCCGATCGAGCCGACGCGGCCGTTCGACTCGGGCACATTCTTCACCAGCCAGTCGATCGTGTCCCAGGCGTCGGTCGAATGGTCGACGGCGGTCTTGTTGAGCGGCCCGCGCAAGGGGCGGTTCATGACGTAGTCGCCCTCGGACTTGTACTTGCCGCGCACGTCCTCGACCGCAACAATGAAGCCCGCGCGGACGAGCTCGGCGTAGGCGGGGGAGAGGATGTTCTCCGGGAGTGGACCGAGCTGGTCGCCCCGGCTGGTCGCCTTCTTCGCCGAATAAGGCGTGCGGTCGAGCATGATCGGGAACTTGCCCGCTGCCTTCGGAATGATGAGCACGGTGTAGAGCTTCACCCCGTCGCGCATCGGGATCATCGCCTCGCGGCCGACGTACTGGAACTCGGCGCGCTGGGCATTGAACCGCGCCGGGATGTCCCCGCCGGGCGGGATCGGCGGAACATAAGGCGCCTTGAAGTTGACGGGGATGTCGCCGCCCGGCTGCACCGCCTGCCGCACTTCCGCCGACAGCGGTGCGGCGAGCGCGAGCCCGGCGATGAACGCGAACTTCCTCAGCTGCATCCGATTCCTCTCTGCTCGCGCGACATGCACGTGCGCGCGAAGACGGGCAAGACGAGCTTTATTCTGCGGGTGCGGGCTGAGCTTCGCCGGATGGTGCCCGCCGTTCACGCCGGAACCAGCGTTTCACGATGACGAAGAACAAGGGCACGAAGAAGATCGCGAGAAAGGTGGCGGAGAGGGCCCCGCCCACGACCGCGCGGCCGATTGCATTCTGGCTGCCGGCGCCGGGCCCGCTGGCCAAGGCGAGCGGCATGACGCCGAAGACCAGGGCGAAGCTGGTCATGAGCATCGGGCGCAGCCGCAGCTTTGCCGCCTCGATCGCGGCTTCGGCAATGCTCGCACCCTCCTTCAGGCGATATTCGGCGAACTCGATGATCAGGATGGCGTTCTTGGCGCCGAGGCCCATGGTCGTGATCAGGCCGACCTGAAGGTAGACGTTGTTATCGAGCCCGGTCAGCTTCGCGCCGAGCACGCCCCCGATGATCCCGAGCGGGACGACGAGGATCACCGCGAGCGGGATCGTCCAGCTTTCGTAAAGCGCTGCGAGGCACAGGAACACGATGAGGATCGATAGGCCATAGAGCGCGGGCGCCTGGCCGCTCGACTGCCGCTCCTCGTACGAGAGGCCGGTCCATTCGAGGCTGGTCCCCGGCGGCAGCTTGGCCTGGATCTCCTGCATCGCCTCCATCGCGGTGCCCGTGCTGACCCCCGGCGCCGGAGCGCCCTGGATTTGCAGCGCCGGCACGCCATTGTAGCGCGAGAGCTGGATCGGCGCGTTGGCCCATTTGAGAGTCGAGAATGCGGTGAACGGCGCCATGCTCTTGCCGTCCGCTCCGCGGACGTAGAGGTCCTGGATGTCCTCCGGCTGCTGCCGGTACTGCTGGTCGGCCTGGATATAGACCCGCTTCACCCGCCCGCGGTCGATGAAGTCGTTGATGTACGAGCCGCCCCAGGCGCTCGAGATCGTCTGGTTGATCTGCCCGATGTCGAGGCCGAGCGCGCGCGCCTTGTCCTGGTCCACCTCGACGCTGAGCTGGGGCGCGTCCTCGAGACTGACCGGCCGTACGCCCGAAAGTCGGTGGTCCTGCATCGCCATCCCGAGCATCATGTTGCG
>CBHTSV010000008.1:0-6635 GCA_966095215.1 uncultured Sphingomonas sp.
CCGAGCTGCTGCTGCAAGCGAAGCCTGCGCGCGTCGTGATGGCGATGAAGGATCCGGACCCGCGCACCTCCGGCAGGGGCATCAGGCGGCTGAGAGCAGCCGGCATTGACGTAAAGGTGGGCGTCGGGGCCGCGGCAGCGAAGCGCTCGCTGGCCGGATGGCTGACGAAGCTGGAGCTTGGTCGGCCGCGAGTCACGCTCAAGCTCGCGCTGTCGATCGATGGCAAGATCGCTTTGCCATCGGGCGAGAGCCAGTGGATCACCGGCGAGGACGCGCGTCGGCACGTCCATCTCGAACGCGCGCACAGCGACATGATACTGGTCGGGCGCGGCACCTATCTTGCAGATCAGCCGCGGCTCGACGTCCGGCTTCCCGGCCTGGAGGAGCGCTCGCCGCGACGGGCGCTGCTGACGCGCGGCGAAACCGTGGACGGTTGGGAAATCCTGCGAACCCCGCAAGACGTGTATCGGCTTCATGACGTCAACGACCTGCTGGTAGAAGGGGGATCGGCGACGGCGACCGCGTTCCTGTCCGAAGACCTGGTCGACCGGATCCTCATCTACCGCGCGCCGATCATCGTGGGGGAGGGCAAGTCCAGCTTCGGCTATGTCGGTCTCGACGCCATCGCCGATGCGCACGAGCGCTGGCGGCTCGTCGATGAGCAAAGGCTCGGCGTCGACCGGCTCGAAGTTTACGAGCGGGTGCGGGAAAGCTAGGCGGCACGCATGTTCACCGGGATCGTCACCGACGTCGGCACCGTCCGCAAGGCCGAGCAGCGCGGCGACCTGCGGCTGGAGATCGAGTCCGGCTACGACATGGCGTCCGTCGACCTTGGAGCATCCATTGCATGCTCGGGCGTATGCCTCACGGTAGTCGACAAGGGCGATAACTGGTTCGCGGTCGACGTCTCTGGCGAGACAGTGTCGCGCACCGCAGCCGACCTCTGGCGTCAAGGCGCAAAGCTCAATCTTGAGCGCTCGCTTCGCCTGGGCGACGAGCTCGGTGGCCATATCGTCACTGGCCATGTCGATGCGGTAGCCGAAGTGATCGGCGTCTGCCCCGAAGGCGATTCGGTGCGTATCGGCCTCAAGGTTCTCCGCGAGCTGGGCCCGATGATCGCTTCCAAGGGCTCGATCGCGCTCGATGGCGTTTCGCTGACCGTGAACGACGTGCGAGAGGCCGAGGAGGGCTCGACTCACTTCTCAGTCAACATCATCCCACATACCGCGAAGGAGACGACGCTCCACGACATTGCCGTCGGACGACAGCTGAATGTCGAAGTGGATGTGCTGGCACGCTATATCGACCGGATGATCGCAGCTCGCGCACAATAGGAACAGATTTGTTCCTCCTTTTCATCACATCAGAGTGTGATATCGGCGACTCATGAGCACGACTCTTATCGAGCGGCTGAACGCGATCATCGCCACCGGTGAAATCAGCCGCGCCGGCCTCGCCCGAGCTGCGGGTCTTCATCCGAACAGCCTGCGCAAATTGGGTCAATCGGACTGGAATCCCACGGCGGACACCCTGGGACGGCTGGAGAAGCTGATCCAGCGAGGCACCGCCGAAGTGCTCGTCGGCACGGAGGCGATCATCAACGAGGCGCGCAACGGGCGCATGTTCATCCTCGTCGACGACGAAGGGCGAGAGAACGAGGGCGACCTCGTGATCCCGGCGCAGATGGCCACTCCGGACGCGGTCAACTTCATGGCGCTGCACGGGCGCGGGCTCATCTGCCTGGCTCTTACCAAGGACCGCGCCGACCAACTCGGCCTCGAGCCCATGGCGCGGACCAACCGCAGCCGCAACGAGACCGCCTTCACCGTCTCTATCGAGGCAAGGGAAGGAATCTCGACCGGAATCAGCGCCGCGGACCGGGCGCGGACGATCGCCGTCGCGATCGACTCCGCCAACGGACCGGATGCGCTCGTCTCTCCGGGCCACGTTTTCCCGCTGGTCGCGAGACCCGGCGGCGTGCTGGTCCGGGCAGGCCACACCGAGGCCGCGGTGGATGTCGCGCGACTCGCCGGCCTCAACGCAAGCGGCGTCATTTGCGAGATCATGCGCGAGGACGGGACCATGGCCCGGCTCGACGACCTGATGGATTTCGCCCGAACGCACGGCCTCAAGATCGGCACGATCCGCGACCTCATCGCCTATCGACTGAAGAAGGACCATCTCGTCGAGCGCGTCGCGACCGCCCCGTTCACGGCGCAGAGCGGCGCCCAGTGGCAGGCCCAGGTCTTCCGCGACAAGGCGAGCGGCGAGGAGCAGCTGGCGCTCGTCTACGGCACGCTCGACACCGAAAAGCCTGTGCTGGTGCGGATGCACAGCCTCGACCTCTTCGCCGACGTGCTCGGCGAGGCGGGTCCGCGCTCGGGCGTTCTGCACGGCGCGATGCGGATGATCGAGGAGGAAGGCTCGGGCGTCGTCGTCGCTCTCCACGCCGCCGCTCCGGGCTCCCTGTCGCGCTCGCTCGACCTGCGCGCCGGAAAGCCGGTCGAAGCCGGCGATGCGGTGCGCGGCTACGGCACGGGAGCGCAGATTCTCGCCGCGCTCGGAATCCACGACATGATCCTGCTGTCGAACACGCGCCACTCACCGGTCGGCCTGTCGGGCTATGGGCTGGCGATCGTGGACGAGCGGCCAATCGAAGTGACGGCTTGACGCCATGTCAACGATCCTCCTCGTCGAGGCGCGATTCTATCCGCATCTCAATGACATGCTGCTCGAAGGAGCCCGCGCGACGATCGAGGCGGCGGGTCACAAGCATGAAACCCTGACCGTTCCGGGCGCGCTGGAGCTGCCCGGCGCAATCGCGCTCGCGGCACGAAGCGGGCGCTTCTGCGCCTTCGTCGCGCTGGGCGTCGTGATCCGCGGCGAGACCTATCATTTCGAAGTCGTGTCCGAAGAGAGCGCACGAGGCCTGATGGATCTCACGCTTCAGGGTTTCGCCATCGGCAACGGCATCCTGACGGTCGAGAATGAGGAACAGGCGATCGTCCGTGCCGACCCGAAGCAGGGCGACAAGGGCGGCCACGCCGCGCGGGCCGCATTGGCGCTGTACGACTTGCGCGGGAAATACGCTCCATAAGCCTGGTTTATCGGCCACGGCCCGTGAACTCGCTTCCGATACGGTTCCGGCCCCTCTATGCGGCGGCTCGTGGATCGGTCGCACTCCCACCCGTTCGCCTTTCCGGCCCTGCTGATCGGCAGCAGCGCGCTGGCCTTCGGGCCGTGGCTGGTCCGCTTGTCGGGGGTCGGTCCGGTCGCCGCGGGGTTCTGGAGGTTGGCTCTCGCTTTGCCCTTCCTCTTCGTCATCGCCGCCATGACGCGACAGCCCGTCCACTGGCCCGGCCGCAAGCTCGCGCTTGTCGTAGCCCTCGCGGCCTTCTGCTTTGCCGCCGATCTCGCCGCATGGCACACGGGAATTCACATGACGAAGCTCGGCAATGCGACCTTGTTCGGCAATACATCGAGCCTGATCTTCGCCCTGTGGGGTCTGTGGGTGGCGAGAAGGAAGCCCTCGATGCCGCAGGCCGCCGCGCTCGCTCTCGCCGCTCTGGGCGCCGCAATGCTGATGGGGAGCAGCGCCGAGCTATCCGCCCGTAACCTCAAGGGCGATCTGCTCGCCCTTCTCGCCGGCCTCCTCTACACCGGCTATCTGATCGCGGTTCAGCGGGCCCGGCGCTCGCTCGCGCCGCTTCCCATGCTGTTCATCGCCAGCCTGTTCGGAGCGGTGATGCTCCTTCCGTTTTCGCTGCTTGTTGGCGAGCGGGTCATCCCTGCCGACTGGACCTTCGTCGCCGTCCTTGCGCTCAGTAGCCAGGTCATCGGCCAGGGGCTCCTCGTCTATGCGATCGGAGCGCTTTCACCGCTGGTGGTCGGGCTCACCCTCCTGACCCAGCCGGCTATCTCCGCACTGGTCGGGTGGCTCGTCTATGGCGAAATGCTGTCGCCGCTCGACTGGATCGGCGCGATTGCGATTGCCGCGGCGCTGGTGCTGGTCCGGCTTCCCGAGAAGGGCTTGCGCGCCCCCATCGAGCAGCCCACTTGAGCCCCATGGAGACCCCGAGTCCCCTCGAGCAGCTGCGCCGCCGGCTTGCTCTCGCGGTGGGCGAGAATGCGGTGTTTGACGGCTGGACCCACAAGGCGGTGGACAGTGCCGCGGGTCAGCTTGGCGTCGATCCAGTCCAGGCGCGTTTGGCCTTTCCGAAGAGCCAGGCGGACATGATCGACTGCTACATTCAGGAGGTCGACCGCGCTCTCGAGGCCTGGTTCACGCCCAAGCGGCTCGAAACGATGAAGATCCGCGAGAAGATCCGCTCGCTAATCTGGCACCGGCTGGAGATCATGGGGCCGGCACGGGAGGCAGTGCGACGGGCGCTCGCGATTCTCGCCATGCCGCAGAACGTTCCGCGGGGCCTGCGCATCGGCTGGCGCACGGCGGACCTCATGTGGCGGATCGCGGGCGACACCAGTACCGACTTCAATCATTATACGAAGCGGATGACGCTCGGCGCGCTCTATGCGTCGACGCTGCTCGTCTGGCTGGATGATCAGAGCGACGGCTGGCAGGAAACCGGTGCGTTCCTCGACCGGCGCATCGACGATGTCATGAAATTCGAGAAGCTGAAGGCGGAATGGCGCGGCTCGTCCGGGCAGCGGCTCAGCCTTTCGCGCTTTCTCGGACGCTTGCGCTATCCGCCGCGCTAGGCGCTTCCCTGCGGCTGCAGTTAATGATAATCAGTCGCAAGAATGAACGCGCCGTTCCTCCCCGACTCGATCAGTCTCGACCAGCTGAAGGTCGGAACGAAGGCGCGCGTTGCGACGATCGACTGGGCGTCGCTCGACGAAAGCGAAGGCAATCGCCTGCGCCATTTCGGCTTCGATGAGGGCATAGCGGTCGAGCCGCTCCACCTGGGGCCCTTCGGCCGCGATCCCATTGCCATCCGCGTAGGCCGGATGACGGTGGCCATCCGCCGCAGGCACGCCGGCGCGATTCGCGTCATTCCGCTGGTCAGGTGAACCCGCTCCCGCTCGTCGCCGTCGCCGGCAGCCCCAATGCCGGCAAGAGCGCGCTGTTCAACGCGCTGACGGGCGCTCGCCAGAAGGTCGGCAATTATCCCGGAGTGACCGTCGAGCGGCACTCGGGGCGGCTCACGCTGGCGGACGGCCGTCCAGTCGAGATGGTCGACCTGCCCGGCGCCTATAGCCTCGACCCTGCAAGCCCCGACGAAGCCGTAACCCGCGACGTGCTGCTCGGACAGCAGAAGGGCGAGCGCCAGCCGGATGCGCTGGTGATCGTCGTCGATGCCTCGAATCTCGACAATCACCTGCGCTTCGCTCTCCAGCTGATCGAGCTGGGCCTGCCGACGATGGTCGCGCTGAACATGGTCGATCTTGCAAAGCGGGACGGACTGGAGCTCGACCCGAAGGCGCTGGAGCGCGAGCTTGGGGTGCCCGTGGTCGAGACGATCGCGGTGCGCCGGCGAGGTATCCAGGAGCTTCACTCGGCGCTCGACGACATGCTCTCCTCACCGCGCTGCGGCGTCCACGAGCGCATCAGGAGCGACCTCATCCACCTGCAGCGCCGGGCGCGCGAGATCGCCACTGCTGCCGTGGTGAGCGAGACGCCCGTGCGCCGGTGGACGCACCGGCTCGATTCGGTGCTGCTTCACCCTGTCGTGGGACCGATCATCCTCGCGGCGATCATGTTCGTCATGTTCCAGGCAGTATTCGCCTGGAGCGCGGCCCCGATGGACTGGATCGGGAACGGAATCGCATGGTTGTCAGGCGTGGTGACGAACGCGCTTCCGCCGGGATTATTCCGCTCGATGGTGGTCGACGGAGCGATCGCAGGCGTCGGCGCGGTCATCACCTTCCTGCCGCAGATCCTGATCCTCTTCTTCTTCATCCTGCTGCTCGAAGGCACCGGCTACATGGTCCGGGCGGCTTTCCTGATGGACCGGCTCATGCACGGCGTCGGCCTTTCGGGCCGCGCCTTCATTCCGCTCCTGTCGAGCTTCGCCTGCGCGGTTCCGGGAATCATGGCGACCCGGACGATCGACGATCCCAAGGACCGGCTGACGACGATCCTGGTGGCGCCGCTGATGACCTGTTCGGCGCGGCTTCCCATCTACACGCTCGTCATCGCCGCTTTCATTCCCAACACCCGGCTGGTTTGGGGCATCGGGCTCCAGGGGCTGGTGATGTTCGGCCTCTACATCTGCGGGATCAGCGGCGCGCTGCTCGCCGCCTTCGTGCTCCGTCGCGGAGTGCTGAAGGGCAGCGGCGGCGGCTTCATGATGGAACTTCCCAAATATCAATGGCCGCCGCTCAAGGATGTCGTGATCGGGCTCCTCGCCAGGGTCCAGATTTTCCTCAAGCGCGCGGGCACGATCATTCTCGGCACGACCATCGTCCTGTGGGCGCTCGCCAGCATGCCGCAGGCAGGTCCGGGGCAGAAGCAGAGCGAAGTGTCGATCGCGGGGCGCATCGCGACGGGCATCGAAGCGGTCGTGAAGCCCATCGGCTTCAACCACGACATCAGCCTGGCCCTTCTTCCGGCGATGGCGGCTCGCGAAGTCGCGGTGAGCGCGATCGCCACCGTTTATTCGCTCGACGCGGGC
>CBHTSV010000009.1:0-1754 GCA_966095215.1 uncultured Sphingomonas sp.
ACCTTCAGCCTCAGCGGCAACACGCTTATCTGGAACGGCGGGTCGCTGACACTGAGCAGCGTTCCCGCCGGATCGATCACGGCAACCACTGCCGCAGGCGGCGGGGTTCAGCTGACGATCCAGCAACAGCAGCAGCCGCTGCACGATCCCGACAACGACTTCAACGGCGACAAGCACAGTGACGTCCTGCTGCGCAACGACAATGGTTCGATCACCGAGTGGCTGGGGCAGTCGAACGGCAGCTTCAGCTGGAATGCGGCGGCGACCTACGGCCTCGATGCCGGCTGGAACGTGGCGGCGACCGGCGACTTCAACGGCGACGGGAAGGACGACGTGCTGCTGCGCTATACCAATGGCACGATCATCGACTGGCTCGGGCAGGCGGACGGGACGTTCGTCAGCAACCATGCGGCCGCGACCTACGGCCTCGACACCGCCTGGCACGTGAAGCCCGAATGGCTGGTCTAGAAGCGGGCAGGTTCGATCGGCGGCTAGTGTACCGCCTCGACTCGCTCCACGCCTGATTTCGCCAGCTGCTCGTCGATCTGCTGCATGAGCCGTTCGAGCCCGGTCTGATCGGCGGATTCGGCCCTGGCCACGAGGACGTCCTGGGTGTTCGATGCGCGCAGGAGCCACCAGCCGTCGCCGGTGCTGACCCGCACCCCGTCGGTCGCGTCGACCTTCGCGCCGTCGCCTGACAGGCGCGCGCGCACTTCATTGACGATCTCGAACTTCCGAGCTTCGTCAACCTGGAAGCGAAGCTCCGGAGTCGCGACCGAGATCGGCATAGAGTCCATGATCTCGGTCAGGCTCCTGCCAGATTCGCTCACCGCTTCGAGCAGCCGCACCGCCGCGTAGAGCGCATCGTCGAACCCGTACCAGCGGTGTTTGAAGAAGATATGGCCGCTCATTTCGCCGGCGAGCGGGGCGCCTGTCTCCTTCATCTTCGATTTGATGAGGCTGTGGCCGGTCTTCCACATCAAAGGCTTTCCGCCCAGCTCGGCGACGCGTTCGAACAGGGTCTGGCTAGCCTTCACATCGGCGATGATTGTCGCTCCCGGCTGCTCCTTCAGCACAGGCTCGGCGAGGATCATGAGCAGCTGGTCGCCCCAGATTACGCGGCCCTTGCCGTCGACCACGCCGATCCGATCGCCGTCGCCATCGAAGGCGATTCCGAAGTCCAGGCCCTTGTCCGCGATGAGGCGCTTCAGGTCGGCGAGGTTCGCCTCGACGGTCGGATCCGGGTGGTGATTGGGGAAGGTCCCGTCGACGTGGGTGAAGATGGCGTAATGCTGCCCCGGAAGGCGCTCCACCAACATGTCGACGATCGGCCCGGCGGCTCCGTTGCCGGCATCCCAGCCGACGCGATAGCCCTTGCCGGAGAAGTCCTCGAGGAGCCGTTCCACAGAGGCTTCGCGGATGTCGGCCTCCTCGATGCTGCCATGGCCCTTGCTCCAGTGCCCCGCTGCGGAGCGGCGGCCGAGGCCCTGGATCTCGGCGCCGAAGACAGAACGGCCCTTCAGCAGCAGCTTGAACCCGTTATACTCCGCCGGATTGTGGCTCCCGGTCACCTGGAGGCCGCCGTCGACGTCCAGCTAGTGCGTCGCGAAATAAAGCATGGGCGAGGGGCCGCGGCCGACGACGACCGATTCCACACCTCCTTCGCTGAGTCCGCGGATCAGCGCCGCTTCGAGAATTCCCGAATGCGTGCGCCCGTCGCGCCCGACGGCGATGCGCTTCGCGTCTTCTTCGAT
>CBHTSV010000010.1:0-5284 GCA_966095215.1 uncultured Sphingomonas sp.
AGCGTCGTCCGCGCCGAAGACGCAGGCGTCCATCGTGACCCGGCCAAGGAGCGGCCTGCGCTCGCCCCGGATGAGGGCCTCGGCCCTCCCCGAGAGCGCCCGCCGGTACCCCTCAGCATAACCGACAGGCACCGTCGCCGCGAACGTCGGAGTGGTAGCCCTGAAGGTCAATCCGTAGGATACCCCATCACCCGCTTTTAGCCGCCTGACGTCGGCGACGTAGCTCTTGCCGCTGGCGAGGATGTCGAGAAGCTGCGCAGCAACGAGGCGGGCAGCCGCGCCGCCGCGGCTTTGGCGGCCGACCTCGTCCGCGACGAGCCGGCGCCCGCTCGCCCTGCTCCTCCCGAACCCGGCGACGTCGCCGCGCCGATACCCTACCAGCTTCCCGTGGCGGCCGAGGTGACGGACGGTCTCGGCTCGGTGAATTCGAGCGGAGTGCGCTCGCGCGGGCTGACGCTTGCCACCGGCCGAGGCGTGTCGGTCGCAGCTCCGGCCGCAGGCGTCGTCCGCTTCTCGGGCCCGTTCCGCGACTACGACGGCATCCTCATCATCGATCACGGCCGCGGCTGGATGACGCTGCTCCTCAACGTCGCCTCGCCGCTGAAGCCGGGCGACAAGGTGCGCCTTGGTGATGCCGTTGGTCGAACGCTTGGTGCCCTCGGCGTCGAATTGTCCCAGAATGGGCGACGTTTCTCCCCGGCTCTCATCGCAGGTTCATCTCAAAGCCTGTCAAAGGGGCCCAAAGGCGGCTAAACGCGTGAAATGCCGCCGAAACAGGACGCGACTATGAAGAAGATCAGCAAGTTCCTTCCATCGCTGGCGCTCGTCGGAGCGCTTTCCCTGGTGCCCGTGACCACCAGCTCGCTGGCTGCCGCCGATACGGCCAATTACCAGGAGCTCGAGAAGTTCATGAGCGTCTATGAGCGGGTGAAGGCCAATTATGTCGACCAGGTCGACGACCACACGCTCATCAAGGGTGCGATCGACGGCATGCTGTCGGCGCTGGACCCGCATTCCTCCTACGTCGAAGCGTCGGACTTCCAGCAGCTCAAGACCACGACCGACGGCAATTACGGCGGACTCGGCCTTTCGGTGACCACGGAGGACGGAGCGATCAAGGTTATCGCCCCGACCGAGGACACCCCGGCCTGGCGCGCAGGCATCAAAGCCGGCGACTATATCACGCACATCGATGGCGAGCTGCTCTACGGCCTCAGCCTCGACGAAGCCGTCGACAAGATGCGCGGGGCGCCGGGCACTCCGATCAAGCTGACGATCGTGCGGCCGGGCCGCGACAAGCCGTTCGACGTGAACATCGTCCGCGAGCGGATCGAGCTTCGTCCCGTGAAGTGGGAGATCAAGGACAGCATCGGCATCATCAACATCAACACCTTCTCGGGCAACGTCGCCGACCAGACGAAGTCGGCGCTATTGTCGATTGACAAGGCGACCGGCGGAAAGCCGCTGGGCTATATCGTCGATCTTCGCTCCAACCCGGGCGGCCTGCTCGACCAGGCGGTCGACGTCAGCGACGCCTTCCTCGACAGCGGCGAAATCGTCTCCCAGCGCGGGCGCGACAAGAGCGACATCGAGCGTTACTACGCGCGTCCGGGCGACATGGCTCACGGCCTTCCCGTGATCGTCCTCGTCGATGCCGGAACCGCGTCGGCCTCGGAGATCGTCGCCGGTGCACTGCAGGATCACCGCCGGGCGCTGGTCATGGGCGAGACGAGCTTCGGCAAGGGCTCCGTGCAGACGGTCGTCATCACTGGCCCGCAAAGCGCGCTGAGGCTGACCACCGCGCGCTACTACACGCCGTCGGGCCGCTCGGTTCAGGCGGGCGGCATCGAGCCGGACATCACCGTCCCGCAGCTGACGGACGCCGATTACAAGGACCGCCGCGTCATTCGCGAGGCCGATCTTCGGCGCCATCTGCTGGCTCAGGCCAAGGTCGAGGACAAGGTGCTCGAGAATGACGACACGACCGATCCGCGCTTCGCCATGACGGCGGCCGAGCTCGAGAAACAGGGCGTGAAGGACTTCCAGCTCGATTATGCGATCAAGACCCTGAAGCGCCTTGGGGGGCCGGTCTCGATCGCGTCGGCGGCCGGGACGAAGCCTCACTGATTGGCGTGACCGCAGCTGCCCTTCCGCAGCGGCCGATGAGCCGCGCGAGCATTGCACGGCTGCTTGCCCTGCTCCTGCCGCTCGCGCTGCTCGGCGGCGCGCTGGGCTCGCAATATATCGGCGGACTTCACCCGTGCGAGATGTGCTACTGGCAGCGCTGGCCGCACGCCTTCGCCATCGTCGCGGCTGCTCTCGCCTTCACCGCTCCGGCTGAAACCTCGCGCTCACGAAAGCTGACGCTCCTCGCGGCGCTGGCGATTGCGATTTCCGGGATCATCGGCGTCTATCATGCCGGTGTCGAAGCGAAGATCTTCGAAGGCTTCACCACCTGTACCAAGCTTGTCACGGGCGGGAGCACGGCCGACATGCTGAAGCAGATCACCAACGCCCCACTGGTCCGCTGCGACCAGGTGCAATGGTCCTTCCTCGGAATCTCGATGGCCGGCTGGAATGCGATTCTTTCGCTCGGTGGAGCCGCTGCGATCCTCTTCCTGACGGTGAAAGGCTCGCGCGGGTGACGAGCTGGCGGCCGGGCGATCGGCGTCCCGACCGCGCGTCGATGCTGCGCGTCGACCAGGCCGGCGAATATGGCGCCACCCGCATCTACGCCGGCCAGCTCGCCGTGCTGCGGCGCAACTGCCCGGAGGCCAAGCTGATCGCGCGAATGGCGGCGCAGGAGCAGAGGCATCTCGACCGGTTCAACAAGCTGATGGCCGAGCGGCGGGTCCGCCCTACGGCGCTCCAGCCGCTGTGGAACGTCGCCGGCTTTGCCCTCGGCGCGGCCACTGCACTCATGTCGGAACAGGCCGCGCTCGCCTGCACCGATGCCGTCGAGACCGAGATCGACAAGCATTATCGCAGCCAACTCGCGGAATTGGGTGATGACGATCCCGAATTCTCCGCAGACATCGAGGAATTTCGCGCCGAGGAGCTGGAGCATCGCGACACGGCCCGTTCCGCTGGCGCAACCAATGCGCTCGGCTACCCTCTCCTGACAGCGGCGATCCGTGCGGGATGCAGGGTGGCAATCGAGCTGTCGAAGCGTATTTGAGGAACCCGAATCGAGACTCGCCCGCTTGAGTCTCTGGAAGGACGACGATGAATAGATTTGCGATCGCGATGAGCGCCGCGGCCGTGGCCCTTGCCGGCGGCTATGCGGCTCTTCCGACCCCCGCCGAAGCGCAGAATTCGGTCGCGGAGATCATCGTTTACGGCAACGATCCTTGTCCGCGCTCGACGGACGATCAGGTGGTCGTCTGCGCCCGCCGGCCGGAAGCTGAGCGCTACCGGCTTCCGCCCAAATACCGTCCGAGCGGACCGCCCCAGGTAAGCCAGTCATGGGCCAGCAAGTCGAAGGTGCTGGAGACCGTTGGCGATACCGGCATCAACAGCTGCTCGCCGGTCGGCCCGGGAGGCTATACCGGTTGCCTGACTCAAGTGATCAAGCAGGCGCGCGAGGGACGCAAGCAGCAGGCCGAGCAGACCACGCCGCCTGAAGAATAAGTGGCGGCTTGGGGGGGCCTGATTTGACCGCGGCCGAGGCCGCCGCTTCGCGCGCGGGCGGCTCCGGCTTCCACGGCCATCCGCGTGGCCTCGCCTATCTCGCCTTTACCGAGGCGTGGGAGCGTTTCTCTTATTACGGCATGACCGCGCTGCTGGTGCTGTACATGGTCAACCAGCTGCTGCTGCCCGGCCATGTCGAGCATGTCGTCGGCTTCGCCGGCTTCCGCGCCGCTTTGGAAGGTGCCTTCGGTCCGCTCTCGACGCAGGCGCTCGCTTCGCAGATCTTCGGGCTCTACGCCGGCTTCGTCTATTTCACGCCGGTAATCGGCGGGTGGATCGGGGACCGTGTCGGCCAGCGCATCGCGGTGGTGCTCGGCGCGCTATCCATGGCAGGCGGCCATCTCTCCATGGCGTTCGACCAGAGCTTCCTGCTGGCGCTCCTGCTGCTGATCACCGGATCGGGCCTGCTCAAGGGGAACATTTCGGCTCAGGTCGGAAGCATTTACCCGCCTGATGACGAAGCCCGGCGCACCCGCGGATTCGCGATCTTCAGCACGGCCATCAATTTCGGCGCGGTCACCGGGCCGTTGCTGTGCGGGTTCCTCGGGCAGCGATACGGTTGGCATGTCGGGTTCGGCGCCGCCGCCTTGTTCATGCTCGGAGCGCTTGCCACCTATTTGAGCGGCTACCGCTATCTGCCGGCGCGGGTCGAGCGGAAAGCGCGTGTCGCGTCCGGGCCGCTGACGCGCGACGACCGGAAGGCGGTTGCTGCGCTGATCGGCGCCATGGCGATCGTCGTGCTCACCTACATCGCCTACTACCAGCTCGCGAACGTCCTTCCGGTCTGGTTGCAGCAACATGCCGATCTCGACGCCGGCGCTTTCGAAATTCCCATTCCCTGGTTCTATTCGATCGATCCGCTGGCGAGCATCCTTTCAGTGCCCGCGCTCTTCGCGCTGTGGAATTGGCAGGCGCGCAAAATGGGTGCCGAGCCGTCCGCGCTCACCAAGATCGCAACGGGCTCTTTCATCTGCGCAGCCGCGAACCTGGTGCTGGTCGCGGCAATCGCTTTCTCCCCGGGCCGAGTCCTGTGGATCTGGCCCGTGCTTTACTGTGTCCTGGAGGGAGTCGGCTTCATGTTCTTCTGGCCGACCTTGCTCGCGCTCGTGTCGCGGACCGCTCCGCCGAAAATCAACGCAACGATGATGGGCGTGACTTTCCTGACCTTGTTCGTCGCGAACAACCTGATCGGGCGGATCGGCACCTATTATGAAAAGATGACGCCCATCGCATTCTGGGCGCTGCACGCCGGTATCGGCGCGGCAGGCGGGCTTGTCATGCTGCTGTTCGCCCGGACGCTCGGCCGACATCTAGAGCCGCAGCAAACCCGCTCCTGAAACGTTAGGAGCCGCAATGACCGTCGCTGACGCCACGCCGGAATTCGAACAGGTCGACCGCAACGACCGCGCGTTCCTCGGCCATCCCAAGGGCCTCGGCTATCTCGGCTTCACCGAGGCGTGCGAGCGCTTCTCCTATTACTCCATGCAGACGCTGCTCGTGCTCTACATGGTCAATTACCTGCTCGTGCCCGGCCGAATGGAGCATGTGGTCGGGCTCGATTGGCTCAACGCGCACGTTTACCCAGGCCTATCCG
>CBHTSV010000011.1:0-3076 GCA_966095215.1 uncultured Sphingomonas sp.
TCACCGGCTCGTCGAGCGCGAGCTGGGCATGGCTCGCGGCGCCCGCGAAGAGGGCCCGTGCTCGGGGACCCTTGAATCTGCGGACGAGCCAGCTCGCCGGCTGGAAGGCGACGAGCCCGAACCGCGCGAGGCGCCAGGCGCGGCGGTCCGTGCGCGAATCTCGGGCGAGGCATTCCTGACCCCGCCGGGCCGCCTCTACGACGTGATCGTCGAGGCGATCGAGGAAGAGACTGGCGAAAAGCCCGAGCTCTCAACCAGCGGGGGCACCTCGGACGGCCGCTTCTTGATCCGGCTCTGCCCGGTAGTCGATTTCGGCCTTCCGAACGCGAGCATGCACAAGGTCGGCGAACATGCGGCGGTCGAGGATATCCAGGCCCTCTCGCGAATCTACGAGCGGATTGTTCGGAAGGTGTTGGTTTAGGCCACCGACTTCGCGCCGCCCGAGGCGTTGCGGGTCCAGGAGAGGAACTCTTCCTCGAACATCGGCGCGGCGAAGACATAGCCCTGGACCGTGTCGCAGCCCATGGCGCGCAGGATGTCCGCCTGGGCGACAGTCTCGACCGCCTCGGCGACCACTTCGCATTCCACCCCCTTGATGAGCTGGATCACCGCCTGGACCACCACGCGGGCCTTCTCGGACGTGTCGATGTCGGCAGTTAGCGACTGGTCGAGCTTAACCCGGTCGAGCGGCATGGCGCGCAGGCGGGCGACGTTTGAATATCCGGTTCCAAAATCGTCGATCGCGATCCGCGCGCCGTCCCTGCGAAGAGCGGCGATCTCGCTCAGCACGGCCTCGCTCGCCTGCATTGCGGCGCTCTCGGTGAACTCGAGTTCGACGAGCGACAGCGGCACGTCCGCCTCGGTGAAGGCCTGGCGAACCTTGTAGAAGAAGTCCGCGCGGTCGACTTGCCGCGGGCTCACGTTGAACGCCAGGCGCCCCGTGAAACCCTCGCGGTGCCATGCGCCGAGCACCGATGCGACCTCGCCGAGCACCCAGTCGCCGATCTCGGCGATGACGCCGGTCTTCTCGGCGATCGGGATGAAGGTCGAGGGCATGCGCAGCCCGTCGCGCGGATGCCTCCAGCGGAGAAGAGCCTCGGCGCCGGCCAGTTCGCCCGTCACCAGGCTCATTTGCGGCTGGAACGCCAGGACGAACTCGTCGCGCTGGACGGCTTCGGTGAGCGCTTTCTCGGTCTCGATCTTCTCCTGGTGCTCGGCCGCAAGCTCCGCGTCGAACATGCAATGCTGGCCGCCGCCCAGATCCTTGGCCTGGTACATGGCGATGTCGGCCGCCCGCATCAGCGCCTCGACGCTGGTGCCGTGATCCGGCGACAGTGCGACACCGATGGATGCGCCAATGTCGACGCCGTGCGAGCAGAGCTCGAAGGGCTCGGAGATGGCGAGGACGACGCGCCGGGCGACGCGCTCGATCTCTGCGGCCGACTGGACCTCCGGGAAGAACATGGTGAACTCGTCGCCGGCGAGCCGCGCCAGTAGCGGCCGGACCCTGGCACTGCCGGTGAACTCGGCGTTGACGACGACGCGCAGGCGATTTGCGACCATGATCAGCAGCTGGTCGCCGCGCGCATGGCCGAGACTGTCGTTGACGTTCTTGAAGCGGTCGAGGTCGACGAACAGCATCGCCGACTTCTTGCCCTCGGCCTCACCCAGAAGCTTGTCGGCCTCGGAGCGAAAGTGGAGCCGGTTCGGCAGCGAAGTCACGGGATCGTACATGCCGAGCGCATGGGCATTTTCGATCGAAGCGCGGACTTCGGCGAAGAGAGTGTCCACCGCCGCGGCGAGCTTGGGCATGAGGCGCTTGACCGAGGCCGGCGCCGGCGAGACGAGGTCGCCGTCCTCCACCGCAAGCAACCGTTCGCCGAGGGCGTTGAGCGCTCGGGCGCTTTCGCTGTTCGGCCGCTCGGATGCGATGTAGCTGACGAGCAGGCAGAATGTCCCCGCCACGATCGCCGCGATTAGCTTCTCATCGAATTCCGTGATGTAGAGGAGCGCGGCCAGCGAAAAGATGAAGGACGCGAAACCGGCAGCACACGACAGGATCGCGTTGCTGATTTTCTGAGCCGTCCCTGGTTTCATCCGTGAAGTGCGCTCCGAGCGTCGGGCTCACACGCGCCCTACCGTTCGCACCCGCGTTAAATCAGAGGGGTTAATAAAAGGTCAGCGGCGGCGGAGAACGAGGTAGAGGCTGCCGCCACCGCCATGTTTGCGGCTCGCCCCACGAACCGCCGCGATCTTGCGCGCGTGCCGCGAAGCGGCAAGCCAGTCGTGGACGGCAGCGCGGATCTTGCCGCGCTCGACCGGAGGATCGCCGGGACGATGGTGGCCGGTGATGAGCAGGACGACCCGCTCGCCACGGTTAATGGCCAGCTCCAGCGCATAGTCGATGGCACGCCAGGCCTTGTCCAGGCTCATTCCGTGGAGGTCCACGACCCGGTCCGGCTCGACCGCGCCCGTGCGGAGCTTCCGGTCCCAGGTGGAGTCGAGCGTGCTAGCGTTCAGCTCCTCCCCGGAGCGGGGAGGGGGACCATGCGAAGCATGATGGAGGGGTCGGAGTGCAGGCCTCCCACGCCCCTCCACCGCCTGCGACGGTCCCCCTCCCCGTTTCGGGGAGGATTGAGGTTCACGCGACAGCGGGCGGATGGTCGATGTGACTTGCGCCCAGAGCTGCGCCTCTTCAGGGCTGAGCTGGCGCAATTTGAAGTGCGCCTTTGGGCAGCAGGATCAGCGCCTCGCCCGAGGCCGACATGCCGCCCGCGATCGCCACGGCTTCGGGCCCCGCGCCCCAGAAAGTGTCGAACCGGTTCGGTCCCTTGATCGCTCCGCCCGTGTCCTGCGCGATCCAGATGCCGTTCGCCTCCTGCCGGTCCATCTTCAGGAAGACGGGAGCGCCGAGCGGCACGAAGTTCGGATCGGCAGCGACCGTCGCCCGCGGGGTCACGGGCACGTTCAGCGCCCCGAGCGGCCCCGCGCCCGTCAGCTCCTTGAAGAAGATGTAGGACAGGTTCTCGCGCATCAGCGCTTTGCCCTGCTTCGGATTGCCGCGGATCCAGTCCTT
>CBHTSV010000012.1:0-3397 GCA_966095215.1 uncultured Sphingomonas sp.
ACCAGACAAGCGGCGCGAGCGGCGCATTGCGGGTGAGCCTGCCCCGGACTTCCGGTTTGATGGCGAGGTCGTTCACTTCGACCTCCTCGCGCTGCGCAGGCCGTCGGGGAGATTGGCCGCCCATTTCGTGATGTCGCCGGCGCCCATGCAGATGATCATGTCACCGTCAGCGGCGAGGTCGCGGAGAGAGCGGCTGAGCTCTTTCAGGTCCCTGACGGCGCTCACCATTCGATGGCCATGTGCGCGGAGGCCTTCGACCAGAGCGGCGGAATCGACGCCGTCGATCGGCTCCTCGCCTGCCGGGTAAACGGGGGTCACGAACACCACGTCGGCGTCGTTGAAGGCGTTCTGGAAGTCGTCCATCAGCGCCTGCAGCCGCGTATAGCGATGCGGCTGCATGACGGCGATGACGCGCTGTTCCGCACCCTCGCGCGCCGCGGCGAGAACAGCGCGGATCTCGGTGGGATGATGTGCATAATCGTCGATGACGATCGCTCCGCCGACCTCGCCCACCTTGGTGAAGCGACGCTTGACTCCGTCGAACTTTTCGAAGCCCCGAATAATTGCCTCGTCGGAAATGCCCAGCTCGAGCGCGACTGCGATTGCCGCGAGGGCATTCTGCACATTGTGGCGGCCGGGCATCGACACCTGGATGCCTTCGAGAGTCCGGCGCTCGCCGTCCTTCCCGAGCACGAGCGCATCGAACCGGCTTCCGCCGGGAACCGCGGTCACATTGTCGGCGCGGACATCCGCCAGGGCCGAAAAGCCGTAAGTGACGATGCGCCGGTCGCGGATGCGGCCGATGATGTTCTGCACCTCCGGATGGTCCACGCACAGCACCGCGAGCCCATAGAATGGTACGTTCTCGACAAATTCGACGAAGGCGTCCTTCACGGCGTCGAAGCTGCCGTAATGTTCGAGATGCTCGGGATCGATGTTGGTGACGACCGCGATCGTCCCGTCGAGGCGCAGGAAGCTGCCGTCGCTCTCGTCCGCCTCGATGACCCACCAGTCGCTCTTACCCAGCCGCGCGTTGGAGCCGTAGCGGTTGATGATCCCACCGGTGATGACCGTCGGGTCGAGGCCACCGCCGTCGAGAAGCGCCGCGACCATTGACGTGGTGGTCGTCTTGCCGTGAGTCCCGGCGACGGCCACGGTCTTCTGCATCCGCATCAGCTCGGCGAGCATCTCGGCGCGCTTGACGCGAGGCAGCCGGCGCTCCGCCGCCGCGACAATCTCCGGATTGGCGTCCTTGATCGCCGAGGAGCAGACCACGACCGCGGCATCGCCGAGGTTGTCGGCCGAATGCCCGATCGCGACCGGAATCCCTTCCTTGCGCAGCTTCTCGACGACGTAATTGTCGGCGATGTCTGAGCCCTGCACCTTGTAGCCGAGCTGGTGCATCACTTCGGCTATGCCCGACATGCCGATGCCGCCGATTCCGACGAAGTGGATGGTGCCAATGTCAGTGCCCAACGCCTTCATCATGCGGGCATGCCTCCGGCAGGAGCTTCGGCAGCCTTCCTCGGGCTGAGGACGGGACCAACGGCGAGTGGCGACACCCCATTGCCCACACGCTCCACAACATCCGCAAGGTCCCGCGCGGCATGCGGCCGGCCGACCGACAGCGCTCTCGCGGCGGCGTTGTTGAGCGCGACCGGGTCCATCGCCAGCGCTTCGATTTGGCGGGCGAGCACGTCCGGTCTGAAGTCAGCCTCTTGAATCGTCCGCGCTCCGCCGGCGGCGGTGATCTCACGAGCGTTGGCCGTCTGGTGGTCGTCCGTCGCCGCCGCGAAGGGAATGAGGATCGCAGGGCGTCCAGCCGCGCCGAGCTCCGCGATCGTTGAGGCGCCGGCGCGTCCGATCACGAGATGCGCGTCGGCGAGCTTCGAGGGCATGTCCTCGATGTACGTGGTCAGCTCTGCCGGAATGCCGAGGTCCGCGTAGCGGCTGCGCACCCGCTCGATATCTTCCGGACGGCACTGTTGCACGATCTGCAAGCGGCGTCGAAGCGAGGGCTGGAGCAGGCCCAATCCTTCGGGAACGATCCTGCCCAGGATCGTCGCGCCCTGGCTTCCGCCGGTCACCAAGATCTTCAGGGGCGCAAATTCGTCGAACGCCGGAAACGGCAATTCACCCAGACGCGCGACGCTTTCGCGCACCGGATTGCCGACGATGACAGCCCTCTTCGCATATTTCGATTTGAGCCGCTCGACCTTGTCGTAAGCGGTGCCGATCGCCTCGGCCTCGCCCGCCAGCAGGCGGTTCACTCGCCCGAGCACCGCATTCTGCTCGTGCAGCACGGTCGGAATCCGCATCGCGCTCGCGGCGAGGAGCGACGGGAAGGCCGGATAGCCGCCGAAACCCACGACCGCGTCAGGTCGGTGCTCGCGGTAGAGGCGCTTCGCCTGAGCGCGACCCTTCACGACCGAGTTCAGCGCCTTGAGCCACCCAATCGGGCCGCCGCCAAGGCGCCCAGCCGGGAGAATGTGCACCGGGACACCCTCGAACAGGCCGGGGAAGCGCGCGCCGCGCTCGTCGGTGATCAGCAGGACTCCGTGGCCGCGGCTCCTCAGCTCCGCGGCAAGCGCATGCGCCGGCACCATATGCCCGCCAGTTCCGCCGGCGGCCAAAACAAAGTTCATGTAGTCAGCGACTCCCCGCTCCATTTCACGACATAGGGTGAGCGGGTCAGATACGGGTTCCTGCGCGTGAAGGCGAGAAGCAAGCCCATGCCGATCGACAGCGCCAGCATCGAGCTTCCACCATAGCTGATGAAGGGCAGGGTCATGCCCTTGGACGGCGCGAGCTGGACGTTGACCATCATGTTGATCAGCGCCTGCAGCCCGAACTCGATGACCAGGCCGGCGCCGGCGAGGATCGCGAAGCTATTGTCCTCGTCGAGGAGCTTGATGAGCACGCGGGCCACGATCCCGAGATAGAGGAGCGCGATCGCGAGACAGGCGATGAGTCCGAACTCCTCGCCGATCACTGAGAAGATGTAATCGGTGTGCGGCTCCGGAAGGCCGAACTTGCGCGTCCCGCCGCCGGGCCCCATTCCGAACAGTCCGCCCGCAGTGAGCGTCCGCATCGCATTGTCGGTCTGGAAATTATCGCCGGTACCGAACAGGAACTCGTCGATCCGCGCGGTCGCGACGTCGTAGAAGAAATAGGCGAGGATGATGCCGACGACTCCGGCGACGGCGAGGCCGCCGAGCACACGGATCGACACACCGGCAAGCGCGAGCATCGCGACCCAGACTGCCGCGAAGATGATCGTGCTGCCGAAGTCCGGCTGCTTCATCAGCAGGAAGGCGATGGCGCCGGTCAGCGCCGCCGATAGCGGAAAGACCGGCAGCGACTTGTCGCTTTCCTTGAGGCTCAGCAGCCAGGCCAT
>CBHTSV010000013.1:0-2426 GCA_966095215.1 uncultured Sphingomonas sp.
CCCACAAGACGCTGTCGGGCAGCTTCTCGATCAAGAACCCGTATTTGCAGAAGCTGCTCGCCGATAAGCACAAGGATGGCGAGAAGGTGTGGAGCTCGATTCTCGAGCAGGGCGGGTCTGTCCAGCACCTCGACTTTCTCACCCAGGAAGAAAAGGACGTGTTCAAGACCAGCTTCGAGATCGACCAGCGCTGGCTGATCGAGCTCGCCGCCGACCGCACGCCCTTCATCGACCAGGCGCAGTCGCTGAACCTCTTCATCCCTGCGGACGTCGACAAGTGGGACCTGATGATGCTCCACTTCCGCGCTTGGGAGCTCGGCATCAAGTCGCTCTATTATTTGCGCAGCAAGTCCGTGCAGCGCGCTGGCTTCGCCGGCGGGGTCGAGGCCGACAACACGCCCGAGCTCAAGGAAATCAAACTCGCGTCGAGCACCGATTATGACGAGTGCCTGGCATGCCAGTGAGCAGTCCCTCTCCCCTGGGAGAGGGAAGGAGCAGCGAAGCTGCGGAAGGGTGAGGTAGAGAAGTGAAGACCTACGACGAAGCCAGAACTGGAGCCGTGCAGCGCGCGCGGCAGCTTCGTCATGACTCGACGGAAGCCGAGAGAAAGCAGTGGCGCGCTCTCCGGTCGAAACTGCCGCAATACAAGTGGCGGCGGCAAATGCCCGTTGGACCGTACTTCGCCGACTTCGCCTGCTTCATGGGAAAGCTGATTATCGAGGTCGATGGCGGCCAGCACGCAGCTGCTGCAGCCTATGACGACGATCGGGATCACTTCCTCGAGGGTCAGGATTATCGCGTGCTCCGCTTCTGGAACAACGACGTCCTCAACAACACGGATGGGGTGTTGGAGAAGATCGCTGAATCCCTCTCCCTTGGGACAGGGAAGGAGCAGCGTCAGCTGCAGGAGGGTCAGCTAGACAGCCTGTCATCCTCACCCTCCCAGCCTTCGGCTGGGCCTCTCCCTCTCCCGGTGGGAGAGGTGTGATGACCCCGCTCGTCTTCGCCATCCTGTTCGCGCTGATCTGCGCCGCGATGTTCCTCGTCGGTCTCAAGTTCTTCCGCATGGCCGAGCCGCCGAGCGGAGCGACGGTCGAGCAGGTGCGGCGCTTCGGCCGCCTCATGATGATGGCGGCGACGGCGATGCTCCTCTTCCTCGCCGCGGTGATCGTCCACGGCGACTTCCCAATCACGGCGAAAGGCTGATCGGCATGATCGCGAAGCTCCGCTCAACCCGTCTCGGCAAGATCGGCATGACCGCCGGCGCGGTCGTGATCGGCCTCATCGCGCTCGACCTCGTCGCGACGACGGTCACGCTCGCTGCCGGCTGGAGGTTCTTCAGCCGATGACGACGGCACGCATGATCGAGCTCGTGGTCGCGGTGGCGTTCCTTGTCGCCGGCATCTGGCTCTACCGCCGCCCGAAGGGACCGGACGGCTATGGCAGCCAGGGCGCGGTGATCCTGTTCGTCGTCGGAATCATCGCGGGCATCCACGCCCTCGGCCTTCTCGAATATCGCCCGAGCGCGGGCGAGCTCGAGATGATGAAGGAGCGCTCACGATGAAGCGCGAGTTCACGATCGGGAAGGTCCGCCAACGCGGCCTCGGCCCGCCTCCCTGGCGCCGGGCGCTCGGCCTTGCGATCATGATCGGCGGCGCGGTTTTCGCGGTCGTCGCGCTGCTGTCGCTCACCGCCTGCGCAGCGACGCAAGCGCCAGACGCCGTCGATCCTGTCGTCGGCGCCGGCTTCTGGCTCGGCCTGTGGCACGGCTTCATCGTCCCGGTCGCGTGGGTGATCTCGCTCTTCACCGACAAGGTCGCGATCTACGCCGTGCCGAACAACGGCGGCTGGTACGACTTCGGCTATTTCCTCGGCATCGTCGTCTTCGGAGTCGGCGCGAGGAAGACGCACGTCGTCACCCGCAACGTCTATCGCGATCGCGGTCCCGTCATCGACTCCACCGCGCGGAGGATCGACTGATGACGCTTCGTCCGCACCATTTCGCCTGGATCAACGACACGATCGTCATTCCGGGCACCCTGCTCGCCCTGCTTGCCGTCATCGGCCTTGGCAGCACCTGGCTCGTCATGTCGGCATCCGGCTCGGCTTCGGTCGCCCAGGTCGGAGTCTATTTCCGGATAGCGGCCAAGGCCCTCGCATTCTTCGTCGTCGCCTTCCTCGTGGTCGGCATCTTCTCGGTTCGTGGAGTATAAAGCATGCCCCTCCTCCAAGCCTCCAAGACCTACAAGCCCTTCGAATATCCCTGGGCGTTCGAATATTGGAAACGCCAGCAGCAGATCCACTGGATGCCGGAGGAAGTGCCGCTGGGCGAGGACTGCCGCGACTGGGCGCAGAAGCTCGACCAGACCGAGCGCAACCTGCTGACGCAGATCTTCCGCTTCTTCACCCAGGCCGACGTCGAGGTG
>CBHTSV010000014.1:0-2368 GCA_966095215.1 uncultured Sphingomonas sp.
AGAAGGCCGCGGTCGAAGTCGCCTCCTGGATCGGCGATCGAAAGCGCCCCATCCGTGAAGAGCCATTCGGATCGCTCGATCAGCACCGGTGCGGCCGGGTCCGCCGCCTCACGGACGTTCGCGAGCGACAGGGCCGCAGCCCTTTCGCCGCTTATCAGTATGCGCGCGCGTCGCTGCGGATCGAGCAGGTCCAGCAGCTCGGGAGTCGCGGTTTCGACGGCCATGATCGCAATTGGGTCCGAGGCGCCGATGGTCACCGGCCTGCCACCGCGAAGCGCGGCGATGGCGCGGCGCAGCGGCGGCGACTGGCTCAAACCGCGACCTCAAGGATCAATGGTACGTGATCGGACGGCCGCTCCCAGTTGCGGCAGGGTTCGAGCACCTCATGCGCGGCGAGATGGCCGGCAAGCTCGGGCGAGGCCCACATATGATCCAGGCGCCGGCCGCGATCGTTCTTGGTCCAGTCGGGCGAGCGGTAGCTCCACCAGGTGTAGCAACGCTGAGGCGCCGGCACGAAGCGGCGGCCGATGTCGATCCAGTCGTGTGCCTGGCGGAGCCTTGTCAACGCTTCGACCTCGACCGGCGTATGACTGACCACGGTCAGCAGCGCCTTGTGGCTCCAGACGTCGCATTCCAGGGGCGCGACATTGAAGTCGCCGACGATTATCGTCGGCTCCTTTAGGCTTTCCGACCACCGGGTCATGCGCTCGATGAAGTCGAGCTTCTGACCGAATTTCGGGTTCACCGTGCGGTCGGGCGTATCGCCTCCGGCCGGCACATAGACATTCTCGACCCGGATCCCGCATTCGAGCCGCACGCCGATGTGCCGCGCCTCGCCGTTGTCCTGCCAGTCATGCTTGCCGGCCTCTTTCAGCGGAACCCGGCTGAGGATTGCGACTCCATGGTGCATGCGTTGGCCGTTGAGCGCCAAGTGGACGTAGCCGCGACTCTTGAAGAGCTCGGCCGGGAAGATGCCGTCGAGCACCTTCGTCTCCTGCAGACACAGGATATCGGGCTGCTGCTCGGCGATGAGGCGCTCGACCAGCCCGGTGCGGGCGCGCACCGAGTTGATGTTCCACGAGGCGATCTTCAGCCTTTTGCTCACGGTTCCGCTTAGCCCGACGCCGCCCCGAATAAAAAGGCCCCCGCTCCGGGGGCGTGGAGCGAGGGCCGACCGAGCGTTCGTCACGCAAGGGATTCCGCGGCGGCCCGGGTAACAGGGGGAAACCCCAAGCCAAGTTGCAGAATCAATATATTATGTAGGACGCCGTGGCTGAAAGTGCGATGAACGGGTCGCAATATGAAACTTTTTTAACTCAGCGCTTCCGCTTCTTCGGTTCGGCGTAAGTGAACGCCCCGTCGGGCACTGCGACATTGTAGCGCACGTTCGATAGCCGCACAGTCGTCCGGTGGTTCTGCGGGTCAATTGCAGTCCAGCCGTAGAGCTGCAACCCTCCCGGCGCCGAGCTGCTGCGCAGGAACGCGAGGGTCAGCTGGCCGTATTGCCCCGAGTTCTTCGCCCTGGCGACGACCACCCGCGGATTGCTGCTCGGCAGGATCTGCGCCTTGCCGTTGAAGTCCGGCGACCCCGACAGCAGCGGTCCCAAAGGCGTGCGGCCCAGCGGCCAGGCGGATTTCTGCCCGACCTGATAGTCGATGAAGGTCAGGGTCTTGCCGTTGGCAACGAGCAGGACGTCGCCCCCCGAATATTCGAACCGAACCCGGCCCGGCCGCTTGAGCTGAAGGGTTCCGTTGTCGACGTGGCCCTTGGCATCGGTCTGCGTGAAGTTTGCAGTCCTCGTCTGGACCGAGCCGATGTGAGTCTTGAGCCGTGCCAGATCGGGCGATTGCGCGGCGGCAATCGCGGGCACCGCAGCGATCAGCGCAACAGGTGCCAGGGCGCGCGCGAAGTTCGTCGTGAAAGTCATTCCAAAACTCCTGGGGATTTCGCCGCAAAAGTGGCGTTTCAGCCTTGAATGCGCACTGAACCTGCTGGTTCCGGAAGGTTCAGGGAACGCCGGCTTTAAATCGGGTGCCCCTCGGGGTCGATCAGCACCTCTCTGCGGCCCACATGATCGGGCTGTCCGACAAGGCCTTCCTTCTCCATACGCTCGATCAGCCGAGCGGCGCTGTTGTAGCCGACGCGCAGCTGCCGCTGGAGATAGGAAGTCGATGCCTTCTGGCTCTCGGCGACGATCTGGATCGCCTTGCGGTAGAGCTGCGTCTCGGCGTCGTCTTCGCCGGCGGGCTGGCCATCGAAGAGGTAACCGCCCTCCTCCGGCTCCTCGGTGACAGCCTGGACATATTCAGGCACGCCCTGCCGGCGCCAATGCTCGGCAACGGCGCGCACCTCCTCGTCGGTGACGAA
>CBHTSV010000015.1:0-4230 GCA_966095215.1 uncultured Sphingomonas sp.
GAGCGCATCCTCGAGGGCCTGAAGCTTCTGCGCCGGCGTCGTATCGCGGGCGAGACGCATCATCGTCTTGTTGTTCGGTTCATCGGCGGGCGCGTTGAGGGCCTTCCTCAATTGTGTGCCCCAGAACATCGCCAGCGACTGGGCGACGGATTCGCCGCTCCAGCGGAAGTTCCAGCTCCGCAGCACGGAAATGGGCTCGGCCAGCCGAGTCCGCCGCGCGTCATTCTTGGGCAAGGCGTCGAAGGCAGCAATCAGCGGCGGGACCAGTGCGGCGAAGCCCGGCTGGGCATTGTCGAAGGCCGCGGCCTGCAGCCGCTCGAGCGTCCAGCCGCGGCTACCGCTCAACAGCGCCTGCGCGTGAAGCCCACGGAAATTCTCGCCGAACGTATCCATGTACTTCGGATAGCGCTCCCGCTTCGCGCTGAACTCGCCGGCTGCGCGATAGGGCCAGGCATTGGTGTTCTGCACCCAGCCATTGGGCGGGCTGACGACGTTCGGGAGCTCGGTCAGCGAATGGAGCGAGCCCCAGTCGCTGTTCGGGTCCGATCCGTCGACCGGCTTCGTATAATCGAAGCGGTCCTCGCGGCGGGGTACGAACTGCGGGTGCAGGTAGGCGATCTCGCCTTTGTCGTCGGCAAAGATTGTGTTGTTCGAACTGTTCGCCTTCAGTTGCGCGATGCGCATGAAGGATTCCAGGTCCTTCGTCTTGGTCCGATAGTAGCTCTGCTCAAGCGCCTCGACGGGCCGGTTCATCATCGCGAACGCGATCCAGCGTCCGTTTTCGGAACGGACGATCGGCCCGTGGTGAGTGAAGAAGGTCGTGAAGCTGCGCGAGGCGAGGCGTCCGTCCTTCGTCCGGTAGCGGACCGTCACGTAACGCGTTCCGATGGGGTTGCAGGCGCTGCCGTAGCGGTAGCAGCGCGCCTTGCCGCGCCGGTCGATGGTCTCGGCGAACTCGTCGACATTATCGACGCCGCTCGACGTGTGCATCCAGCCGGCGTGCGGGTTGAAGCCCTGGTAGATGAAGAACTGGCCCCAGGTGACCGCCCCGTAAGCGTCCAACCCCTCGTCGCTGCTCATCTGCAGCTCCGAGCGGAAGAAGAAGCTCGTGTGCGGGTTGATCAACAGCAGCGACTTGCCGCCTTGCGTCAGCGCAGGCGCAATGGCGATGCCGTTCGAGCCCTTCTGGTCCGGCTCACCATTTCCGTCATGCTGAACTCGTTTCAGCATCCATTTAAGAGGACCCTGAGCGAGTGGCGGAATGGACCCTGAAACAAGTTCAGGGTGACGTTGAGAATAGAATTTCTCCAGCTCGCCGAGATCGATCCGCTCGATGTCGCCACCGATGCTTCCTTCGGTGAAGCTCATCGCCATCCACGGCTCGAACCGCTTCAGCACCCGCGGGTGTACCTGCGGATGAGTCGCCAGGAAGTAGTTCAGACCGGCCGCCCAAGAGGCCGTCAGCTTCTGCATCGCCGGGGGGCTTTTGGCGTAATACGCTTTGAGCTCAGGCTCGCTGACGTAGAGGCGCGCGCGCAAGTCCTGCCAGATCGCCTTCTCACCCTCCGCCTCCGCGGTCCGTCCGAGCGCCGTGAGATAGTTTGCTTCGATGCGTGGGAAGTCGTCCTCGGCCTGGGCGTAGATCATGCCGAAGACGGCATCGGCGTCGGTCTTGCCGTGGACGTGGGCGATGCCCCAGTCGTCGCGGGTGATGGTGACGTTCTGCGCCTGCGCCTTCCACCGCGCCAGCTCGGGCGGCGACGCGGCGGTGAGAAGGAACAGGAGAGCCGGGAGGACAAGAGTACGCATGTCTCCTTGTACCCATGCGAAAGCAGGGGTCCAGTCTCGGCTCCCGCCTTCGCAGGAGCGCGAGGCTGGCGCTTGCCACGCTCTTCGCGCTAGCTGCGTGAACGGAGGGATTTGATGACGCATGGTGAAGCAAAGGGGCGCAGCTCGCTCAGGCGAGTGATCGCGGCGAGTCTCATCGGCACGACGATCGAATGGTACGATTTCTTCCTATACGGCTCGGCGGCGGCTTTGGTCTTTAACAAGCTGTTCTTCCCGTCCTTCGATCCGCTGGTCGGGACCCTGCTTGCCTTCGCGACCTACGCCGTCGGCTTCGCCGCGCGGCCGCTCGGCGGGATCGTGTTCGGCCATTTCGGCGACCTCATCGGGCGCAAGAAGCTGTTGATGTGGAGCCTCGTCATGATGGGGCTTGCCACCGTGCTGATTGGCCTGCTGCCCGGATATGATTCCATCGGCGTGTGGGCGCCCGTCGGACTCATCGTCCTGCGCGTGGTGCAGGGCTTCGCGGTCGGCGGCGAATGGGGCGGAGCGGTGCTGATGGCCGCCGAGCACGGCGACGCCGCGCGGCGCGGCTATTGGGCGAGCTGGCCGCAGGCGGGAGTGCCCCTCGGAAGCCTGCTCTCGGCGGGAGTGCTCGCGCTGATGGCCGGCGTGCAGAGCGAAGCCGACTTCATCCGCTGGGGCTGGCGAGTGCCTTTCCTGCTGTCGGCGGTGTTGGTCGCAGTTGGCTGGTACATCCGCAACCGGGTCAGCGAGAGCCCAATGTTCGAGGCGGAGGTCGAGATGGCCGAAGGGCCCGCGAAGCTCCCTGTCATGGACGTGATCCGCGAGCGCCCGCGCGCGGTGCTGCTCGGCGCGGGCCTCAGGGTCGGCGAAAACATCGTCTATTACGTGCTGACCGTCTTCTCCCTGACTTTCCTGGTCGACGTCGCGGCAGAGAGCCGTAGCCTCGCCCTTGACGCCCTCCTCATCGGAGCAGCGGTCCAGTTCGTCGCCATCCCGCTGCTTGCGGCCTTGTCCGACCGGATCGGACGCCGGCCGGTCTATGCGTTCGGAGCGTTCGGCCTCGCGATCTTCACCTTCCTCTTCTTCCCGATGCTGGCGAGCGGAAGCAATGCGCTGATCATCCTCGCCGTCGTGGTCGGGCTCGTGCTGCACGGATCGATGTATGCGCCGCAGGCGGCGTTCATCACCGAGCTGTTCCCGACGCGAAACCGCTATTCGGGCGTGTCGGTCGCCTATCAGCTCACCGCCATCTTCGCGGGCTCGCTCGCGCCGATCATCTCGCTGTGGCTGTACAAGAACATGCACTCCTCGGTGCCCGTGTCGATCTACGTCGCGGTCGCCTGCGTGATCAGCGGCGTCAGCGCGCTGGTGGCGCGGGAAACGCGGGGCATCGAACTGGAATCAATCCGCTCGAGGTCCGGAAGCGCCTGCTTGGCCTTGCCCCAGCCGGCAAGCGCCTTTGACGAGGCGCGCTCGAGAAGCTCATCCACGTCGCGGATGCTGAAATGATGGCCGCTGTCGTACCGGTCGAGCTCGTCCCAGGCGACGGGCGCGGCGACGGGCGCGCCTTCGCGGCCGCGTGCGGAATAGGGCATCACCGCGGTCGCTCCGCGCTGGTTGCGCAGCCAGTCGAGGAAGATGCGCCCCTTGCGCTCGACCTTGCGGATGTTGGCGGTGAACATCTTGGGCTCGGCCTCCGAAATGGCCCGACTGAAGCGCTCGGCGAAATCCTTGACCGTCGGCCAGTCCTTCGACGCGTCGAGCGGGACGACGACGTGAATGCCCTTCCCGCCTGAAAGGAGCGGCCAGCTCTCAAGGTCCAGGCCCTGGAGGAGCTCGCGGAGAAGCACCGCGGCTTCTTTCACATTGCCGAAGTCCAGCCCGACGTCCGGATCGAGGTCGAACACCAGGCGGTCCGGATATTCGACCTTCTGCACTTTGCTGCCCCAGCCGTGGAACTCGATCGTTCCCATCTGCACGCAGGCGAGCAGGCCCTTGATGTCGTCGAAGTAGAGATAGTCCTCGACGGACCCGTCGCTCTCCTCGATCGGGATCTGTTTTACGTGCGGGCCGAAGGTGCCCGTGTCGTGCTTCTGGAAGAAGCCCTTCTCGGCGGTACCTTGGGGGTAGCGGATCAGGGTCATCGGGCGTTTGGCCGCATCGACCATGATGAGGGATTCGACCGCCGCGTAATAATTGGCGAGGTCGAGCTTGGTGAGACCTGCGTCCGGGAAGATCACCCGCTCCGGGTTGCTGATCTCGATCCCGAAGCTGTCAACCGTCACGCGGACTTTCTTCTTCTTTTCCGATTTGCTGAGGTGCTTGGACATTTCGCGGACGACCTCGCTCGCCGGCTTGTCCTCGCGCAGCGCGATGAAGCTGGGGTGGCGCAGGATTCCGTCTCCGGTGAATTCGCTG
>CBHTSV010000016.1:0-6889 GCA_966095215.1 uncultured Sphingomonas sp.
TGACCCTGACCGGCGAAGGAGAAGCCGCCGACGGTGAACACGCCGTCGACATTGGCCTTCTCCTGCGTCGAGAAATATTGCCGCGCCGTCTCGAGCGCACGGTCGGTGCGCGGAAGCGTTGCGCCGGACGGCTCGGCGACCATGGTGAAGACCGCGCCGGTGTCCTCGTCGGGGAGGACACCGGTTGGCAGGCGCCAGAAGATGAAGGCCATGACGGCGACGATCGCGAGATAGACGAGGGCCGAGCGCCGGGTGCCGCCGATCGTCTTGCGGACTCCGTTTTCGTGGATCACCCGGCCGCGCTCGAAGCGCTCGTTGAACCAGCGGAAGAACCTCGCGAGTGGGCCGTCGCCCTCGTGCTTCAAGGGGTCGCCGGGCTTGAGGATCGTTGCCGCGAGCGCGGGCGTCAGGATCAACGCGACCAGCACCGACAGTGCCATCGCCGAGACGATGGTCAGAGAGAATTGGCGGTAGATGACCCCGGTCGAGCCGCCGAAAAAGGCCATCGGCAGGAAGACCGCGGCGAGCACCGTTCCGATTGCGACGAGCGCGCTGGAGAGTTCGTCCATCGATTTGCGGGCCGCTTCCTTTGGGCTGAGCCCTTCGTCGTGGATCAGCCGCTCTACATTCTCGACGACGACGATCGCGTCATCGACGAGCAGGCCGATCGCCAGCACCATCCCGAACAGGGTGAGCGTGTTGATGCTGAAGCCGGCGATCAGCATGACCGCGAGCGTCCCCAGCAGCACGACGGGAATGGCGATCGTGGGGATGAGCGTCGCCCGGATGTTCTGCAGGAAGATGAACATCACGAGGAAGACCAGCACGGCCGCTTCGAACAGGGTCTCGACGACCTGCTTGACCGAGACCTTCACGAACGGCGTCGTGTCCCACGGGTAGATAACCTTGACGTCGGGCGGGAGCTCCTTGGCGATTTCGGCAATCCGCTCCTTGACGAGGCCGATCGTCTTCAAGGCATTCGCGCCGGGCGCGAGGCGCAGTGCGGCGGCGGTCGCCGGATGGCCGTTATAGTTCGCGCTGAACCCATAGAGCTCAGCGCCCAGCTCGACCCGCGCGACATCGCGAAGGCGAACCACCGACCCGTCCGCGGACGTCTTCAGCCGGATCATGCCGAACTCTTCGGCGGTCTGCAGGCGAGACTGGACCGTGACGGTGGCGTTAAGCTCCTGCGTTCTCGGAGCGGGAAGGTTTCCGAGCTGGCCTGCCGACACCTGGGTGTTCTGCGCCTGAACGGCCGAGATCACGTCGGCCATCGTCAGCTGGTAGCTGTTGAGCTTCATCGGATCGACCCAGATGCGCATCGCATATTGCGAGCCGAACACCTGCAGGCCGCCGACGCCGTTGATTCGGCTGACGGGCTCCTGGATCTTCGTGGCGAACATGTCCGCGAGATCGTCCTGGCTGTGCGAATTGTCGGACGAGTAAAGCCCCGGCACGAGCGCGAAGTTTGCGGACGACTTCTCCACGCGGACGCCCTGCCGCTGCACTTCCTGGGGAAGCAGCGGGAGCGCGGCCTGCACCTTGTTCTGGACCTGGACCTGGGCGATGTCGGGCTCGGTCCCCTGGTCGAACGTCAGCGTTATGGTGATTGGGCCCGACGAGGAGGATTGGGACGAGAAGTAGCGCAGATGGTCGATGCCCTGCAGCTGCTGCTCGATAATCTGGGTCGTGGTCTTGTCGAGGGTCGTCGCGTCGGCCCCGGGGAAGATCGCGGTGATGCTGATCTGCGGCGGGGCGAGCGCGGGGAATTGCGCGATCGGCAGGCTGCGGAGCGCGAGCAGCCCGAACAGCGACACCAGGATCGCAAGGACCCAGGCGAAGATCGGCCGGTCGATGAAATAGCGCGACATGGACGTCAGTTGCCGCGGGAGAGTTGCGGCTTCACCGGCACTCCCGGCCGCACGAGCGGGCCGGCGTCGGTGATAACCTTCTCGCCGGCACGCAGGCCGCCGGTCACGACCCAATTGTCGCCGCTCGTCCGATCGGCGTGGATCACGCGGAGCTCGGCCATGTTGTTCTTGCCCACCACCAGGACGGTCGGGCGGCCGCGCTCGTCACGGCTCACCGCCCGCTGCGGCACGAGGATCCCGCGGGACTGCACACCCTGATCGATCCGGCCGCGGACGAACATGCCCGGAAGCAGGATATGCTGCGGGTTGGGGAAGACGGCACGGATCGTCTGCGACCCCGTCGAAGGGTCGACCGTCACGTCCGCAAAGCTCAGCGTTCCGACCGCCGGGTACGTTGAGCCGGTCTCCAGGACCAGCCGGACGGGCGCCTTTTCGCTCGCGAGCTGGCCGGCGAGCATCTGTTCGCGCAAGCGCAGGAGGTCGGCGCTCGATTGCTGGATGTCGACGTAGATCGGGTCGAGACGCTGGATCGTCGTCAGGGCGTTGTCCTGCCCGGACTGGACGAGCGCTCCGACCGTGTAAAGCGAACGGCCGATGCGTCCCGAGATGGGCGCGCGTACGACCGTGCGCCCAAGATCGATCTCGGCGGACCGCAAGGCGGCGGCCTGGGCCTGCACGTCGGCGCGCGCCTCGCCCGCCGCGGATCGGGCGTTGTCGTAGAGCTGGCGCGAGACGAAATTGCGCTTCACCAGCTCGGCATAGCGACGGACCTGGGCGTCGGCGGCAATGGTCGAGGCGCGGGCGCGGGCGAGCGCTGCGCGTGCGTTGGCGTCGCGCGCTTCGTAGCTGACGGGATCGATGCTGTAGAGCGGCTGTCCGGCACGGACGTAATCGCCCTCGGTGAAGAGCCGGGCGCGGATGATCCCGTCGACCTGCGGCCGAACGTCGGACGTTTCATAGGGCGAGGTGCGGCCCGGAAGCTCGGTGCTGAGCGTAACCGGCTGTTCGGTGACGATCATCACTCCGACGGATGTGGGGCCGGGCTGCGGCGGCGGGGCCGCGTTCCGGCTGCCGAGAAGCAGCCAGGCGGCGAGCAGGAGCAGCACGACGGCCAATAAGGCGATCGCGGCCTGCTGCGCGGGCGGCATCCGCTGGATCCGGACCCAGACGGTTTCACGCTCATTGGCCGGACGTCCTGCACTGGCTTCCAAACCCGTCTCCATCCGCTTTGACCTTCGCCGGAGAGCGGCATGTGGCGGCTCGACTGCCGTTCATCAACCGGCAATCTGTCAGAGACTCGCGGCGGCACATCCAGGCCTTGTTGCGAATCGCTTGCAATAAGCTTCGGCGCGCGGCTATCGCGGCGGGATGACCGACCAGACAAAGTTCGACACTGCCACGCGCATCGTCGCGGGCGACGACGGCACGAATTACGATGGAACGGCAATCGCGCTGCACTGGGCGACGGCGGTGCTCGTCTTCGCCAATTTCGCGCTTGCGCAGACGTGGGACTGGTTCGCCAAGCCGACCAAAGGGCTGATGGAAGATACGCACATGTCCTTCGGCGTGCTGCTGACCGCGGTGATTGTCTCGCGGCTGATCTGGCGATGGATCCCGGGCCGCCAGGTCTCGTCGGCCGCTGCGGGATGGGGGCGGATTGCATCCAAGGGAACGCACTACCTGCTCTATGCGCTCCTCGTCGCGGAGGCGGCGCTCGGCTTCACCTTCCGCTGGGGAGCGGGGCGGCCGATGGAGTTTTTCGGCCTCGGAATCCCGCCGATGATCGGCGAGATCGCGCGCCCGCTCCGGCGCGAGCTTCGCGAGTTCCACGAATGGATCGGTTGGGCCATCGTGATCATCGCTCTGCTGCACGCATTTGCCGCGCTCTATCACCATTATGTGCTGAAGGACCGCGTGCTGAAGCGAATGCTGCCGACCCGGCGCACCGCGTAACTGCTGTTGCGCGACTCACCAGTTAGTGGTTGGGTCGCCGTCCTCTCAAGACGAGGGGGCAAATCATGATCATTTCCAAAGGTGCATTACTCGGCGCGGCAATCGCGCTGAGCCTTTCGGCGTGCCAGAAATACGATCGGCATGAAGCGGACAAAGCCGCCAAGGTGGATACGGCCGCAATCGCCGACACGATCAAGGCGGACGAGAAGAAGTGGAGCGACTCATTCCAGGCCAAACCGCGAAGCCTCGATGCGCTGGTCGCTCCCTATGCTGAGGACGCATTCTTCATCGCCCCCGGCGTCGGTCCGACAAGGGGCAAGGCCGCGATTACGAAGGCTTATGAAGCGGGTCTCAAGGACCCGAACTTCAACCTCAGCTTCGCGGCGGACAAGGTCGAGGTCGCCGCAGCCGGCGACTACGCCATCTCGGAGGGCCGCTTCACGGAGACCTACACCGATCCCGGGACGAAGCAGGCGAAGAGCGACCAAGGCTCCTTCCTCACCGTGTACAAGAAGCAGCCGGACGGCAGCTGGAAAGCGGTGCAGGATTGGGCGGTGGCCGATCCGGCCAGCTGAAGGACCTAATTCGCGCTAGCGGTCCGGCCCTGCATGATCGCGCTGATTTCGCGCATCTGCTTCAAATAGGCGTCGCTGACGCAGGAGTCCGAATGGCAGGCGGAGCGCGTCGCCGCCGAGCGCGTGTGCGAGGTCATCAGCAGCTCCTTCTTGGCCGCGTCCGCGTGCGCCATGGATTGGCTGAAGAAGCCGGCGGCCATGCGGTCCAGCGCGGCTAGCCGCTCGTTCTTGCATCCGACGCTCACCCCCACGGAGCCTCCGGGGCGGCAGCCGGCGGAGGGTTCGGGCGCAGCGGCGATGGCCTTCGGTTGCTGCAGAGCTGGTGCTGACTGAGGCGGCGTCGTACGGGCCTTTGCGACCGAGCGGCTGTTAGTCATCGCGATGTGGACAGGTTCACGATGGGGCGGCACCCGAATGGTGGGCGCGAGCGATGCCTCGGCCGCGGGCGGCTGATCGACAATTGGAACGAGGCGCTCTGGCGGAGCCACGGGCGAATCCCCGCCAAGCTTTGCGAGCCGCGCTGTTTCGGGCTCCAGCTCAACGGGTGGCGGCGCTTTGGCTTGGTCCGTTTGCCGAGTGGCGGGCGCGACGTTCGCGGCGCCTTTTGGCGGGTTCGGCTGCGGCAAGGCCCAAACGGCCACGACCAGCGCAAATGCAAGCGCGGCGGACGCTAGCGCCCACCCGCGCATTGCCGGCGGCTTGGCCGGCGGCCGCGGCGCCTCTTCGCCGAAATACCACCACTCCTCTCCGCTTAAATTGCTTAGCGCCGCGTCATACTCGGCTCGCCTCGCGGGATCGCGAAGCACCGCAAAAGCGGCAGTGATCTCCTGCGCTTTCCGTTGCGCCTCGGGATCCGGATTGGTGTCGGGATGATAGTGGCGCATGAGCGCGCGGTAGGCTGCGCGGATGACGACGTGTTCCGCCGTCGGCGAGACTCCGAGGATCGAATAATAATCCGAGGTCACCGCACTACGCGCCACCCTGTTCCCCAGCGCTGGCCTATTCACCTCGGCGCGAAATCACAATCGGAAACGTTCAATGACAGAGGCTGATGGTCTCCCGCGCGAACCAGATGAGCGCTCCGCCTGCCAGGAAGATGGCGAACCACACGGGCAGGTTGCCCAGCGCGAGCAGCAGGTCCTTAAGCGCCCCCAGCAGGTCGCCAATGCCCTTCGTCGCCGCTCCCCGAGGTCCGGGCACCGCAGGCGTCTTGAATCGCGCGATCGCCTCGGCAACGGCCATCGCCGCCGCAGCCAGCAGCGCGACGAGGAAGAACAATTTTCCGATCTGAAAGGTGAAATCGACGATATCGTTGCAATTGATGTGCGTCGGCATGCCTGCCCCCCCAAGGATGGCATTCGATTCGGCTTATGCTGCTATATCATACGGCTGTATTTCGCCCGACAGATAGAGATTGCGCGCCTTGGTCCGCGACAGCTTGCCCGAGCTGGTGCGGGGCAGGGTGCGCGGGGGAACGAGCTCCACGACCGGCGTAATGCCGGTGATCGCGCGGACCCGCTCGCGGATTTCGTCGCGCAGGCGGCCGCGCTCTTCATTGTCGGAGACGCGGCAGTGCACCAGGACCGCGGGCGTTTCTTCGCCGGAGGGACCGGTGATCGCGAAGGCGGCGATGTCGCCGGACTTGAACCCGGGCAGCTGCTCGACCGCCCATTCGATGTCCTGCGGCCAGTGATTGCGCCCGTTGATGATGATCATGTCCTTGGCGCGGCCGACGATGAAGATGTAGCCAGAGGACATGTAGCCCATGTCTCCGGTGTCGAGCCAACCGTCGTCGCTCAGCACCGCCTTGGTCGATTCCTCGTCGCGGAAATAGCTGTGCATGACGGAGGTGCCGCGGACGAAGACGCGTCCGATGCCGCGGTCGGGGAGGACAGTGCCGTCATTGTCGCGGATCTCGATCTCCATTCCGAGCACTGGCTTGCCGCAATTGACCACGGCACGGTAGCGGCGCGGGCGCTCCTGGTCGGCTGGGGCGCAGCCGGAGAGCTCATTCTCCTCGACCAGCTCGAGGCGGATGCCTTCGCCGGGAGGCATGAGTGAAACGGCGAGAGTCGCTTCGGCGAGGCCGTAGCTCGGGCAGAAGGCGCTGGCCGGGAAGCCGGCGGGCGCGAAGCTGTCCACGAACGCCTGCATCACATCCGGGCGGATCATGTCCGCGCCATTGCCGGCAATGCGCCAGCGCGACAGGTCGAACCTGTCCTCGGCGCGGGTCTGCGAGCTCATCCGGCGCGAGCAGATGTCGTAGCCGAAGGTCGGCGAATAGCTGACCGACGTGCCCGGGTTGCGTGTGATCATGTCGAGCCAGGCGAGGGGACGGCGGGCGAAATCCTCGGTCTTCAGATAGTCGACGGACATCTGGATGGACATCGGCGACAGGAAGCAGCCGACGAGGCCCATGTCATGGTACCATGGCAACCAGGAGATGCAGCGATCGCTGTCGAGCACCTGCAGTACGATGCCGTGCGCGCG
>CBHTSV010000017.1:0-3280 GCA_966095215.1 uncultured Sphingomonas sp.
TCGACGCATTCAAGGCCGGCCTCAATCCGAGCGATGCCGACCTGCAGCGCTATTAGGCGGCGAGCGGCAAGCGCTACATGGTTCCCGAGCAGAGGGTCATCCGGATCGCGCGGATCGGGCCCGAGCAGGTCGCGAACGTCACGGCCAGCGACCAGGAGGTCGCGGCTTACTATAATTCGAACAAGGCGAGCTACGCGGCGAAGGAGACGCGCACGTTGAGCCAGGCAGTCGCGCAGGACCAGAAGACGGCGGCCGCGATAGCAGCCAAGGCGAAAGCCGGTGCACTCCAAAATGCGGCCTCCGGAACCAGTGCCGCCGTCACTTCCGTCGGCGCGCAGACCCGCGAGGGCTATGCGGACGTCGCTGGAGACAAAGCGGCCGCCGCCGTGTTTTCCGCGCCTTCGGGAGCGGTGGTCGGGCCGATCCAGTCGGAGTTCGGCTGGATCGTTGCGAAGGTCGAATCGGTGAAGAGCGAGGGCGGCAAGACGCTCGAGCAGGCGCGCCCGGAGATCGCGGCGAAGCTCACCGCCGACAAGCGCAAGGCCGCGATCGAGGACATTGTCGACAAGGTGCAGGCGGCCGTCGACGACGGCGCGAACTTCGCCGAAGCAGCGGGCCAGGCGAAGCTGCCCGTCACGACCACGCCGCTCGTCATGGGCGATGGCGCGTCACGTACCGACGCTTCCTACAAAACGCCGCCAGAGCTCGCGCCCGCGCTGAAGACGGGCTTCGAGATCGCGCCGAACGACCCGTCCGAGGTCGTTACCTTGCCGAACGGGCAGGGCTATGCGCTGGTCTCACCGGCGCAGGTCGTGCCGTCTGCGCCGGCGCCTCTCGCCAGCATCCGCCAGCAGGTCGCGGCGGACTGGGTCAACGATCAAGCCACGCAGCGCGCCCGCGCCACCGCCCAGGCCATTGTCGCGAAAACGGCGCAGGGAGCTTCGCTCGCCGATGCGGTCAAGCAGTCGGGCGCAGCGATCCCCGCTGCGCAGCCGCTTGCCGCGCGCCGCATCCAGATCGCGACGGCCAACGGGCAGGTCCCGCCTGCGCTGGCGACGCTATTCACCCTGACGCAGGGGAAGAGCCGCATGGTCGCCGACCCTCAGCGGCGCGCCTTCTATGTCGTCAAGGTCAACAAAATCGTTCCCGGCAACGCACTGCTCCAGCCGGCGCTGATCGCGCAGATGCAGAACGAGCTGCAGCAGGCCGTGGGCGCGGATTACGAGGCCCAGTTCATGGCCGCGGTGCGCGCCGAAATGAAATCGAAGCGCAACGATGCGGCGATTGCAGCGGAGAAGAGGCAGATCACGTCGACGGCCGGCTGACATAGGTCGCTTGACCTTCGTTCGGATGTTGCCTATACGTTCCCCGTTCGTTCTGAAGGGGGATGACCGCCGATGCTCACCGCCAAGCAGCGTGAACTGCTGTTCTTCATCGACACCCGCCTGAAAGAGAGCGGCATTTCCCCCAGCTTCGACGAAATGCGCGAGGCGTTGGACCTGAAGTCCAAGTCGGGAGTGCACCGGCTGATCTCGGCGCTCGAGGAGCGCGGGTTCATCCGCCGGCTGCCCAACCGGGCGCGGGCGCTCGAGGTGGTGAAGGTGCCCGAAACGAAAGCGGCGACCGTCGTTCCGATGCGGCCGGCTGCGCCCGCTGCGGCCAATGATACGCTCGAAATCCCACTGCACGGACGCATCGCCGCGGGCACTCCGATTGAGGCGCTTCAGGGCACTGAATGCTTCCCCGTCCCGGCTGCCCTGCTCGGCCCGGGCGAGCATTATGCGCTCGAGGTGTCGGGCGACTCGATGGTCGACGAGGGGATTCTCGACGGCGACTTCGCCTTGATTCGCAAGGTGGACACGGCTCGCGACGGCGAGATCGTCGTGGCGCTGATCGACAGTGAGGAAGCGACGCTGAAGACCTTCCGCCGCGAAGGCAGCATGATCCGGCTCGATCCCGCCAACCGCAACTACGAATCGCAGCGCTACGATCCGCGCCGGGTCCACATCCAGGGCCGCTTGGCAGGTCTGATCCGGCGCTACTGATGCCTGGAGCTCGAATCGACTATGTCGAGCTTCCGAGTGCGACGGCGCATGAGCTGACTCGGGCGTTTTATTCGAAGGCGTTCGGGTGGGAATTCGCGGATTACGGTCCAACCTATTCCGCCACGACGAACGGCACCACCGATGTCGGATTGCAGGGCGACCCGTCGGATGCGCTATCGGCGCCGCTGCCCGTCGTACGGGTCGACGACCTGGAGGCCGCATTCGATGCGGTCACCAAAGCAGGCGGCACTATTGCCAAGCCGATCTTCAGCTTCCCCGGCGGCCGCCGCTTCCATTTCATCGATCCGTCGGGAAGCGAGCTCGCGGTGTGGAGCGAGGCCTAGAGGGCGAGCTGCGCCCAGGGATGCCGGCCGACCCGTTCGGCCACCGTGTCCACCCGGGGGTCACTGCCGAGATAGATCGCCACGCCTCCGGTCCGCGCCAGCGCCGGGCGATCGAGCTTGAGCCAGCGCGGCACGCATCCACGCGGCAGCCGCCGGTCCGATACGACGAAGTCCGCCTGGGTGCAGCCGTTGGTGATCGTCGCCCAGTCGATACGGTAGGCTGATCTCGTCGCCAAGAGGCGCCACTCTGCGGAGTCCTTGCGCAACAAAGCGACGCAAGCATCTCGCGAGCAGTCGCTATAGGGACGCGATCCGAGGTCGCCTGGATCGGCATCGTAGCCCGACGCTTCAGCAAGGAGGCTTCGAACGTAATCGCCCGCGCGGTCCCGCAGGATCAGCGGGGTGCCGTCGTGATCGACTAGGGCGAGATGGCGCCCGTCCCCGGTCACCAGCAGGTCGGGCGTCGGCGTCAGCAATGCGCCCAGCGCTCCGGCTGCGAATGGTGCGATCCCGAGCAGCCGCATTCGGGTGCTCCACAGGCACAGCCAGATCCCGCCCGCGACCATCAGCGCGAAGGTCCAGACCGGTATGGAGGGAAGCAGGGCGACCGCTCCCTTCGCCGATGCGACTACATGGGCAAGGCGCAACAGACCGTCGATCGCAGTTCCACACAGGAACCACAAAGGCCTGCCCCAGCCCGCGACGTCCAATATCAATGCTCCCGCTTCGAGCGGCATGATCACGAAGGTCGTCAGCGGGATAGCGATGATGTTCGCGGCGACGCCGTACAGACCCGATCGGTGGAAGTGGTAGAGCGCGAGCGGCATCAGCGCGATCTCGACGGCGAGGCCGCTGACGACGATGCCGAGCAAGGCACGCAGCGTGCGCGCG
>CBHTSV010000018.1:0-2216 GCA_966095215.1 uncultured Sphingomonas sp.
CCTGCTGCGCATCTTCGGCCCGCAAACCATGTTCGCCCGGCTGATGAACAAGAACCTGGAAGACGGCGAAGCGATTGCCTCGCCGTGGATCAGCAAGGCGATCGAGACCGCCCAGAAGAAGGTCGAGGCGCGCAACTACGACATCCGCAAGCAGGTCGTCGAATTCGACGACGTCATGAACGACCAGCGCAAGGTCATCTACGAACAGCGCGCGGACATCATGGACGCCGAGAGCGTCGCCGAGGTGATCGCCGACATGCGCGCCGAGACGGCCGAAGCGCTCGTTTCGGTCACATGCCCCGAAGGCACGTACCCGGAGCAGTGGAACGTCGATGCCCTCAAGGAGAGCATCGAGGACGTGTTCGGCCTTCAGCCGCCGGTCGACGAGTGGCTGCAGGAGGAAGCCGTCGAGCCGCAGATGATCGTCGAACGGCTGCAGAAGATGGCCGACGAGACGATGGCCGCAAAGCTCGAACAGGTTGAGCCGGGCCGCTGGAGCGACGTCGAGAAGCAGATTCTCATCCAGACGCTCGACCACCACTGGAAGGAGCATCTCGCAACGCTGGACGCGCTTCGGCAGGTCATCCACCTGCGCAGCTACGCGCAGAAGAAGCCGATCGACGAGTACAAGCAAGAGGCCTTCCTGCTCTTCCAGCGGCTGCTCGTGTCGATCCGCGAGGAGGTGACCCGCGTCCTGATGAAGGCGCAGGTTCAGCTCGAGCAGGCTCCGCCCCCCGTGCTGCCCGAGTTCATCACCCAGCACCTCGATCCATTCTCGGGCGACGACGACACCGCCGACATTGACGCGGCGACCGGAGCGATCCTGTCGAACCTGCCGCCGCTCAACATCCCGCAGCCGCCGCTTCCGCAGCGCGAGGCGCAGGGCGGGGTGGTCGAGGCGCCGATCAGCCGCAACGCGCCCTGTCCGTGCGGTTCGGGCAAGAAGTACAAGCATTGCCACGGACAGCTCGCGTAGCGCCGGCCGCGATCGCCGCGCCGGTCGATCGCACTGAGCTGAGGCGCGCCTACCGGCCTGACGAGGAGCAGGTCGTCGCCGAACGAATTGCGCAGGCTCGGCTGGATGGGACCGCGAGAGGCGAAGCGACCGCGACAGCCCGCGCGCTGGTGAAGGGCGTCAGGGCCCACAAGCCCTCGGGCATCGACGCTTTCCTCCATGCGTACGACCTCGGGTCGGACGAGGGCATCGCGATGATGTGCCTCGCCGAGGCCCTTCTGCGTATCCCCGATGCGCATACGGCCGACGAGCTAATCGCCGATAAACTCGCCGGACCGGACTGGTCGGAGAAGCTCGGTCGTTCGGACTCGGCGTTCGTGAATGCCGCGACCTTCTCGCTGTTGCTCACCGGCAAGGTGCTGGAAGGCGCGCAGGACCGTTCTGATAATTGGAAGGCGGCGCTGAGCCGTGCCGTCGGCCGTCTCGGCGAGCCGGTCGTTCGGACTGCGGTGCGCGAGGCGATGAAGATCCTGGGCCGCAAATTAGTCTTCGGCCGCACCATCGATGAGGCGCTGCAGCGCGCGAAGCCGGAGCGGGCGAGGGGCCTCAGCCACAGCTTCGACATGCTCGGCGAGGCAGCGAAGACGTACGAGGATGCGGAGCGCTATGCCGATGCCTAGCGCGGCGCGCTCGACCGGATCGCCAAGGAGGCGAAGGGCGGTTTCAGGAAGTCGCCTGGCATCTCCGTCAAGCTGACCGCGCTTCATCCCCGCTACGAATGGAGCCACGCCGAACAGGCGGTCGCTGACGTGCTTCCGGTCGTCCGCGAGCTCGCTCTGAAAGCCGCGAAGGCCGACGTCCATCTGACTATCGACGCCGAAGAGGCCGACCGCCTCGAGCTGCAGATGGACGTGTTCGAGGCATTGCTCGCCGACGACGAGCTGTTCGCGAACGGCTGGGGCGGCTTCGGTATCGCGATCCAGGCCTATCAGAAGCGCGCGGCGCCGCTGTGCGACTGGGTAGCCGAAGCAGCGAGGGCGCACGGCCGCAAACTCATGGTCCGGCTGGTCAAGGGCGCTTACTGGGACACGGAGGTCAAGGCTGCGCAGGTCGCCGGGCTCACTGACTATCCTGTCTTCAATCGCAAGATCGCTACCGACGTTTCCTTTCTCGCCTGCGCGAAGAATCTGCTTGCAGCCAGCTTTGTAGTTTATCCGTCCTTCGCAACGCACAATGCCAACACGATCGGCCAGGTGAAGGC
>CBHTSV010000019.1:0-4781 GCA_966095215.1 uncultured Sphingomonas sp.
GACCTACTTGCTCAAGCCGGTGTTGAAGGCGAGGAGCGAGGCGCTCCACGAGCGCTGATTGTTCGCCGCCGGAAGGAGCGGCGCCGGCTTGGCCTGATCCGCCGACGCAATGTTCACCGGAGGACTGGTGACCCGATAACCGTGGGTCCACGTTCCGTAGGACGCGAACGTCAGAATCGGACGGTAATCGTGCAGCGCCTCGCTATCGAGCACCTGATCGGTTCCGTTATCGAGGACCAGCATCCGCCCAGCGGCGCGCACGACCAGCACGGCATGGTCTTGCCGGCTGACCAGGTCCTTGACGATCACGAGATAAAGATCGTGGTCGGAAAATCCGGCGCGACGCAGCATCTGCAGCTTGGCGATCGCATAATCCTCGCAGTCGCCGCGGCCGCTGCGAAGCGTCTCGGCTGCCGTCGACCAGACGTCCGCCCGACCCCAGCGCTTCTGGTCGTCGACGAATTGCACTCGGCGGTTGACGTACCAGTTGACGGCCTCGAGCCGCTCGAGCTTGCCCCGTTCAGCCAGAGAACGAGCGAACCGGCCGGCGGGGCCGTCGATGCGCTCCTCTTCGACACGGTGCCAGCGCGCATCCAGCCGTGTGGTGCCGACGCTGAGCGCGACCGAGCCGAAGACATCGGGCCTGCCGCTGACGACGCCGGCGCTAACTTCAGCACGGTTGCGGTAGATTGCCGGAAGGACTGTAGGATAGGAATAGACCGGGTAGCTGGCCGGGCGGTAGGACGCCGGCGCCGGCGCGGGAAGGCCCTGCTGCTGAGCGACGATCGCCTGCAGGGCGCTGGGCGCTCCGCCGAGAATTGCGTCGGTCTTGGACCATCCGAGCGACGCCGTCGCGGCGCTCGAGAAAGATTGTGCATGAACTGCGGAGGTCGCTCCAAACGCTGCCTGCGAAGCGGCGAGATAGAGCAGCGCGCGATGAGGAAATGCCTTCATGGCCGCGGGTGTCGCAGGCCGAGGCAAAGTTATGCTTAGGGACTATGGTAATCGGACCATTAATCATCCGATTCTTGCGGACGGCGGCGCCGCTCCGCGGATAGCGATGAGCGCCGCTATTTGCCCTCGGATGAAACCGAAGCTGTGCGCGCGACAATGACGCCCGCGGTGCGTGTGTGCACCCAGGCGCCGTTCCAGCCGAAGCTCAGGATCGGTTGGAATTCCCTGCGCCGGCTGTCCGCAAGGAACGGAGCGCCGCCGTTGTCATCGAGAATGTAATAGCGCCCGCCAAGACGCACGGTGAGCACCGTGATCGGGCCTCCAACCACGTCGCGCGCAAGCGTCAGCCACAGGTCATTCGGGCCAAAGCCGAGCGCCCTCAGAGCCTGCATCTTCACAATTGCCCGATCCTCCATGTCGCCCGCGCCGGACTTGAGCGTCTGGTTGGCGCTCGCCCAATAATCGTGCTGACCCCACTGCGTCGCGTCCGACATCCACCGTATGGCGCTTTGGACGCGGCTCTGGACGAATTGCATCTGCTGCAGCGGCGCCATGCCACGGGCCGGGGCGATCATCTGCAGAAGCAGCGGGTTGTGCGTCGCATCCTGCATCGCGTTCGCCCAGCTTCCGTTGAAGCGCGCGGCGCGGATCGAAACGGTCGACGTGCCGAGCATCGCGGGGCCGGCAGCGCCGGTTACGTAGATAGTGGCTTGAGGCTGCGTTTCAGGGGTTCCGGCGGCAGCGGCCGGACTGATCGCGCACAAAGCTCCTGCGGCGAGAATCACTCTCGCCCACGACGAGCACAGCATTGGATCAGTCCCTCCTCTAGCCCCAGAAGCGAAGGGAACACGCAAACAGCCGAACCGGAAGCGTCGAGTTAACGACTGTTCAACAGTCAACGCCAAAACGTTACGTAGGCGCGACGAAATGCTTCAATGATTATCGTAAGTTAATGGTTCCCACGGGCGGAATCGAACCACCGATACCGTGATTTTCAGTTTTCAAGCCGACTATTCTCGACTTTTCTGCCTGATGCTCTTGAACCGTGCAGCGCAGGACTTTCGGATGCGCGGCGAGTGCCATTGGGTCTCATCGATGGCGCAAATTCTAGGCGCCCTTCAGCGCGTATTTCGAATCTTCTCAAAGCATTCACTTGGATCTGATCACCGGCGCGGCGCGAGGTCGGTTGGACGGCCCGTCGATGAACGGCCAGCCGTTCCGCCATTCGATCCGGTCGATCAGCATGACGCGGCGCGTGTTCGGCTCGTCGGTTGCCCTTTCGCGCGGCCGGCGCGCATCAACGGCGTGATAGACGATCCAGTCCTGCCCTGCTGCATCGCTGGCGATCGAGTTGTGGCCCGGAGCGATCCAGTAGCCGCGCCTCTCGAGAATGATGCTGTGCGGTTTTCCTGTGGCGTGCTCGAGCGTCTCGAAGGGGCCTAGGGCGCTTCGGGAGCGCGCGACCATTACTGCATAGTTCGCCTTCGGCCCGCAGCAATTGTCGCCCGAATAGAAAAGATAGTACCAGCCGCGCCGACGGATTACCCAGTTTCCTTCAACCAGAACCGGGAAGGCACCTTTCATCGGATTGGCCGAGACGAGGTTCCGCGGCGCCGTTCCCGCAGCGAAGGAGACGCGGTCGGAGGCCAGTTCCTGAACCTTGATCGGCTGGAAGCCGGAGCCCCAGTAGAGCAGGTGCTTTCCCGTGGCAGGATCGTCGAACGCCATCGGGTCAATGTTGACGAAGCCCTCGCCGCACTTGAGCGGATGCCCGATGTCGGCGAACGGTCCGGCAGGGGAGACGGACGTCGCCACCGCGAGGCACAAGCCGTGGCGTTCATCGGAGGTATCCGGCTTGGCCGAAAAGTACATGATGTAGCGCGAGCCGTCGCGCTGCACGTGCGGCGCCCAGAAATCCTGAGTTGCAGCGGCCCAGCCAGGCTTCGCCGGAAGCGCCTCGCCGAGATAATCCCAGCGGACGAGATCAGAGGATCGCGCGACTTGAATATTGATCCACCGGCCGTTGCGCTGCGTCTGCGTGGCATAGGCATAAAAGAAGCCGTCGGGCGCCTTGCTTACGGCGGGGTCCGGAAAGTCGGCGTCGAGTACAGGGTTGGCGTAGCTTGCGCCGCTACGCGCGGCCGGAGTCGCGCAGCCGCCAAGCGCGAGCAGCGCAGTCAGCGAAAGCAGGACCGAGCGCATGGTCGGGAGCATAGGTGCGCTCTTCAGGTTGCGGAAGAGCGCTCCGCCGTTACGCTCGGCGAGACTCGGAAAGGAGGGAGCCCGTGGCAGTTCGCGCAACGCTTCAACGCCTAGTTCTCGCCGCGGCGGCGGTGCTGTGCACGGCCGCCGCGCGGGAACCCTCCTTCGTGCCCGTCTTCACCGAGGATTTCCCCGACGCTTTCGTCTTGCCGCATGGCGCGGAGTTCATCGCTTATTCGACCAACGACGGGCCGAATGTTCCCGTAGCGACGTCGCGCGACCTCGTCCGCTGGAGCTTCGCGACGGATCCGCGGACGGGCAAGCGCCTGGACGCGCTGCCTCAGCTCGGGAGCTGGGCCAAGACCGGGTTCACCTGGGCACCCGAAGTGCTGCAGCTCGGTGATCGCTACCTGCTCTATTATACGGCGAGCGACAGGAGGAAGAATGCGCAGTGCGTCGGCGTCGCCGTCGCAACCGATCCGCTCGGGCCATTCGTCGACACTGCGTCCGAGCCGATCGTCTGCCAGACGAAGCTTGGGGGCACGATCGATGCGAGTCCGTTTCGCGACGCCGACGGCACGCTCTATCTCTACTTCAAGAACGACGGGAATCGCGTGCATGAACGCACGTCCTTGTGGGGCCAGCGCCTCAGTGCAGACGGCCGCTCAGTGGTCGGCGATCCCGTCGAGCTGATGGATGACCGCGCGGGCTGGAAAGAGCGGGTGATCGAGGCGCCCACGATGGTTCGGAGCCCCGCCGGCTACGAGCTCTTCTATTCGGCCGGATTCTTCGGCTGGAACCCCCAGGAGGGCGGCCTGTCACCTTACGCGATGGGCTACGCGACCTGCGCCGCCCCGCTCGGACCGTGCAAGGACTCGCCCGACACTCCAATACTGCACAGCTTTAACGATCGCCAGGCGGGTTGCCTCAGCGGGCCGGGGCACCAGAGCATCTTTGAAGCCGGAGGACGGACCTTCATGAGTTTTCATGCATGGGCGGCGACGAGCAGCTGTCACAAGGCGGATGACAAGCGCTATCTCTATATTGCGCCGATCTTCTGGAAAGACGGCAGGCCGCAGATCGCACCAGGCCTGAGAGAGCGGCAAAGCGCCGAACGGGGCTGACGCAACAGGGCGGCCGATCGCTCCACCGCCCCTCGCGTCCTGTCGGTTCGCGGTTAGAAGCGGAAGCGGACTCCGCCCGACACCACCGACTCCTCGAACCGCACGACCATCGGGAAGATTTCCGTGCTCGTCACATTGCCGCCCGCATAGTTCGTCCAGACGATGTCGGATTTGAACGGCTTCTTGAGCATGTTCGTCCAGTCGAAGAACAAGGTGAAATTGTCGGTCAGGTTGTAGCTGCTCGACAGGTCGAGGCGCGAAACCGGATTTCCCCGGCCCTGCCGAGTGAAGCCGTTGCCGTTGCCGGCATCGTCGGCGATCGGGCCTTCGGGGTAGCTGCTGCGCCGGTTGTACGACAGCCGGACTGTCACCGGCCCGCGTTCGTACATTCCGACGAGGTTCCAAGTCCATCTCGACACGTCCGGAATGCGCACGCGGCGCTCGGCGCCGGCGCCGAATATGTCGATCTTGGGATCGATGTAGGTGACGTTCGCCTGTGCG
>CBHTSV010000020.1:0-2873 GCA_966095215.1 uncultured Sphingomonas sp.
CGCCGCCCGCGCTGGCCTGCCCTATGTTTATTTGGGCTATTGGGTCGAGGGCTCACCGCGCATGGCCTACAAGACCGGCTTCCGGCCGCTCGAGCGGCTCGGCCGCGACGGCTGGCGGCGGATGGACGAGGTCGAGACCGAGGTCGCCGTCAATGAGCCGCTTGTGCTCCCGACGCGCCGCTCGAAGAACCGCCTGCTGATCGACGCCTGACGTCCCTTAGGGCACTTCATCCGAATCGGACTGATCGATGCACCGCAGCACGATCCTGCTGCTAGACTGCGCACAAGCTCTTGTTAACTGCAGGTCTCTAGTTCGAGCGAGGCCGCACTGGCCAGCCAAGGGAATCTGCCCGTGACGTTTATCGAGCCGCTTGCGCTCAGCCACAGCTGGCCGCTCTTCGAGCAGTCGCAGCATTTCCAACTGGGCCACGTCCTCAACTGCGTGATCACCGACTCCACTGAACCGGTTCACCCGGGATCGGTAGGTATTCATCACGCCGGTCTTTGGGAGTGCGACCTCTCCGATAATTCATTGATCTGGTCCGGCGGAGTGTACGACATCTTCGGTCTTCCGCGGGGCGCAACCGTGTCGCGGGACGAAGCCGTCGCGCTCTACTCAGAGCACTCCCGCGCTGCAATGGAACGGCTTCGCGCCCATGCAATCAAGCACCGCAGGGGTTTCACCATCGATGTCGAGATCAGGCCCGCAAGTGGAGCGAGCCGCTGGATGCGCCTCATTGGCGCACCCGTCTGCGAAGGCGGGCGGGTTGTCCGGCTGCATGGCCTGAAGCTGATCATCTAGAAAAAGCCGAGCGCGCGCAGCGCCCGTTCCTGTTCAGCCATTCTCGTCCAGATGCCGCCGCGCGAGGAGCATCGCGCCGACCACTCCAATTGCGAACAAAGCCCCTTCGAGAGCGCCCGTGACCGACTGCGTGACTGGGCCGAAATCGCGTTCGCCAAACAGTGCGCCGAGATAATCGAGCCGGAGGCGCGATCCCGGCATGCTGTGGGCGAGGAGGTCGAGGCTGCCGGCCATCAGCCGGCCGCCGAGCGGCGGGATGACTGCGCCCGCAACCGCTCCGCAGAGGCCAGCCAGTGCCGCGCCCTGGCGGATCGAAGGCGCGCGAGCTGCGATCCAGGCGCCGAGGCCCACTCCCGCGCCAATAATTGCGCCCTCCATGGCGCCGGTGATGTTTCCCGGCGACCGGCCGACGAGAAGGGTGAATGCGTCGAGACCGAGCAGCTTGACCGCGGCGCCGACGATCAGACCGCCGAGCGCTCCTCCGGCGATGCTCCACCCGGTAAACCGGCCCGATGATATCACGGCCGCGGCAATCCCGAAGGCCACCCCGGCACCGCCCATGAGCGCGACGAGAATCGTCAGACACAGCAGGACGAGAAGCACGGAAATCGCGCCCATGCCGGGCTGCAGCGGCTGCGAGGCGCCGGCGAATCCGTAGATCAGGCCACCGATGAGGCCCGAGAGACCGCCCCCGACCGTCCCGGCCGCTCCCAGGAGCAGGGCGTGCCTCGATGGAGCGAATACCCGCGACGGCGGTGAGGACGCCGCGGCGCCTCCCAATCGCTCGACCGGTTCGATGAAGCGGTAGCCGTGTTTCGGGACCGTCTCGATGAACCGCGGCCGGGCCGCGTCGTCCCCCAGCTCTTTGCGAAGCGTCCGAATGCACTGGGTGAGGGCTTCGTCGGTGACCGGAACTCCGCGCCACACTTCCTCGAGGAATCTCTCCTTGGACACGAGGCGGCCCTGTTCCCGGACGAGCAGCGCGAGCGCATCGAGATAGCGGCTGCTGAGATCGACGGGCTGATCGTCCCGCTTGAGCATGCGGTCGCCCGGATCGAGGACAAAGCGGTCGAACGCGAACATTTTTCAGCAAGACCTCATGAGTTGCTCATGCCGCTCACCCGCCGCGATGGCAGGATCAGGCATCAGTCATGCATGGAGAGAAACGAATGGCAACAGACGGGCACATGATGAAATCCGGCGGCGGAAGCCGCTGGACGCTGATCATATGGGGCGGCGCGGCTTGCCTGCTGCTGCTGCCATTCATTGCGATGCGGTTCACGAGCGAAGTGAACTGGAGCGCGGCCGACTTTCTGGTCATGGGCGTCATGCTCGCGGTGGTTTGCGGCGTGGTCGAGCTTGTCGTCCGGCTGAGCGGGAGCTGGGCCTACCGTCTCGGCGTATTCGCCGCGATCGGCTCTGCGTTCCTGATCACCTGGGCGAACCTCGCTGTCGGAATCGTCGGAAGTGAAGACAATCCTGCCAATCAACTGTTCTTCGGTGCTCTTCTGGTAGGCATCGTAGGCGCGCTCATCGCGCGGTTCAGAGCGCGGGGAATGGCCGTTGCGATGACCGCGGCGGCCGTGGCTGTCGGACTGGCCTTCGTCATGGCCGTCTCCGGCTCGACCGACGAGCCGAACGTCAGTCACTGGCTGGAACTCGTCGCGACGGCGATCATCACCTCGCCGCTCCTGGTCTCGGCCTGGCTGTTCCGGAAAGCGGCGCAATGAAAAAGGCGGAGCGCCGCCAAGCGCCCCGCCTTCTCCCCATTCTCCCCTCAGAGAATTACGCTACCGCCGCAGCCGGCTCGGGCTCCGACGCTTCGTCGGGGTCGCGCAGCACATAGCCGCGACCCCAGACGGTCTCGATGTAATTGGCGCCGCCGCAAGCCAGGCTCAGCTTCTTCCGCAGCTTGCAGATAAAGACGTCGATGATCTTCAGTTCGGGCTCGTCCATCCCGCCATAGAGATGGTTGAGGAACATTTCCTTGGTGAGCGTCGTGCCCTTGCGGAGCGAAAGGAGCTCCAGCATCGCATATTCCTTGCCGGTCAGGTGCACGCGGGCGCCGTCG
>CBHTSV010000021.1:0-2374 GCA_966095215.1 uncultured Sphingomonas sp.
CGCGGCGAAACCGATGAACAGGACAACCAGGGCAAGGACCCCGATCCCGAGCGACATGCCCTCGATCGAGGTCGGCATCAGTATCCCGAGTATCGTCTGGGGAAGCACCATCAACGCCAGCGCGACGCTTCCGAACAGCCGGCCGTCCTTCCTGATGATGGACTTCGCCTGGTCCCAGGCCACCGATAATGAAAGCCGCGCCATCCTCTACCCCCTGCCGATTACGGCAATGCTTATGAGAAGCTCTTTGGCGACACGCAATCACCTTGCCGCCGGGCCTTCGGACGGCCATCTCCCGCCCGTGGAGACGATCGACGGCATCGAATGGCGGGTGAGCGGCGGCCAGGTGCCCTATGAGGAGGCGCTGGCCTTCATGGAGCAGCGCGCTGCCGCCATCCGTGAGGGCAGCGCGCCCGAATGCATCTGGCTGCTCGAGCATCCGCCTCTATTCACCGCCGGCACCAGCGCGGATCCCGCCGAGCTCACCAACCCGGCGCATTTCCCCGTCTACGAAGCGGGCCGCGGCGGCCGCTATACCTATCACGGCCCCGGGCAGCGCGTCGGCTATGTGATGCTCGACCTCGAAAGACGCGGGAAGGACATCCGCTGCTTCGTCCATTCGCTCGAAGGCTGGGTGATCGACACCCTCGCCGAGCTGGGAGTCGCGGCTCACCGGGCGGACGGACGCATCGGCATCTGGGTGGGCGACGGCTCCGGCGAGGCGAAGATCGGCGCCCTCGGAGTGCGGGTGAAGCGCTGGGTGACCCTTCACGGCTTCGCCATCAACGTCGCGCCCGATCTGTCGCATTTCGGGGGCATCGTGCCGTGCGGAATCTCCGAATTCGGGGTCACGAGCCTCGCGGAACTCGGGAAACAAATGCCCCTGACAAGGGTTGATGCCGCCTTGAAGGGGAGTTTCTCATCGTTTCTCAAGCGTTTGGAACGGGCGTGCAAAGACCCTTGATGGATGCTCCTGCTTCAGACTATTGTCCGCGCGATTTGCGAAGCGGGTGACCGCTGCAGATCGCAATAACTAGGGAGTCTTGAATGCGTGCTCTTATCCTGGTCGCTGGTGCGGCCCTGGCGGTTGCGGCTTGCAGCAGCAACAACAACGCCAACAATACGATGAACGTCGATGAGAACCTCACGACGGGCACCGACATGAACGCGACGGACATGAACGCTACGGACATGAACGCCACGGACATGAACGCGACGGACATGAACGCGACGACAAACGCGGACATGAACGCGACGACCAACGCGACGACCAACAACGCGATGTAATTTTCTGGCGCCTCCGGTTCACGGGGGCGTTGGCGTTTCTGGAGGCTGTCGGTATTCCGGCAGCCTCTTTTTTTGTCTCGGGAGCTGAGCTTCGACCATGCGCACTTATTTGCTTCTCGCCGCCCTGGCCCTGAGCCTCGCTTCCTGCCGGAACAACGACCAGACGGACAACACCGCCAATGTCGACGAGAATCTGGCGGCCGAGAATTTCGTCTCGAACGATGTGACGGCGATCGACGCGGTCACTGGCGATGCAGCGAACATGGCGGCAGACGTCGACATCGCCTTCACCAACGAGCAGCAGATCCAGAACGGGAGCAACGCGGCCGCGCCTTCGGCAAGCCGCCCCGCTCGTCCATCGACTCCGCGGCCGGCCTCGCCGCAGTCGAACACGACCGGAACGACGCCTCCGGCGACGCAACCGGCGAGCAACACGACCGCAAACTCGATCTAGGGCAGTCCCAGGCCCTTGTGGGCCTGAAGCGACAGGCGCCACTTCGGCCGGTCCATCGCCAGCTGGACGGCGGCGTCCATCGCGGCCTGCCGCTCCTCGCAATCCATCGGCTGGACGAGGAAATGGTCGAATGCCCAGCTTTCGAGCTCCACGGGGTCGATTCCCTTCTGCGGCCAGACGAGCTTCAGCTCGTTCCCGGTCCTTTGAACGACGTCGGTGCCGGCCTTCGGACTGACGCAGATCCAGTCGATGCCGGGAGTGGCGGGCAGCGTTCCATTTGTCTCGACGGCGACTCGGAATCCGCGCGCGTGAAGCGCGTCCACCAGCGCCTCGTCGAGCTGAAGCATCGGTTCGCCGCCGGTGATCACCACCAGCCGCTGCTCGCGCGAATCGCCCCAGAGCTGCTCGACCCGCGCTGCAAGCTGGTCCGCGCTCCGGAACTTGCCGCCGCCCTCCCCGTCCGTGCCCACGAAATCAGTGTCGCAGAAGTTGCACTGCGCCGTCGCGCGGTCCTGCTCGCGTCCTGACCACAGGTTGCACCCGGCAAAGCGCAGGAAGACGGCGCGGCGGCCAGCCTGCACTCCCTCTCCCTGAAGGGTGAGGAAGCATTCCTTCACCGCGTAGGTCATGCGT
>CBHTSV010000022.1:0-4211 GCA_966095215.1 uncultured Sphingomonas sp.
AGGGTCAGGACTCCGCCGGCCTTTTTGCCCGCCGGGAAGCGGATCGATTCAGGCGAGGACACTTTCGCGTAACGCTCACCGACGATCTCGCCCCAGCGGCTGACGATCGAGCTCTGGACGAAGCCGAACCGGCGAAATGACTGGCCACCGATGTCGCCGACGAGCTCGCCGGCGGCGCGTGGGCGGCAGCTTCGTTCGCTTTCGTCCTTGCTCTGCTTTTGCTTCGACATTGCGATCGAGCATGCCATAGCACTCATGTGACCGCCAACGCCTCGACGCGTCTCCTGCAACATTATGTGGATAACTTCCGCCGCCTTCCGTGGCGCTCTCCGCCGGGAGAGCCGGCGCCCGATCCCTATCGCGTGTGGCTAAGCGAGGTCATGCTGCAACAGACGACGGTCGCGACGGTGATCCCGCGCTTCGAACGGTTCGTGGGTCGCTGGCCGACTGTCGAGGCCCTCGCAGCTGCGACCGACGAGGAGATCCTCGGCGAGTGGGCGGGCCTTGGTTATTATGCCCGCGCGCGCAACCTGATCGCCTGCTCGCGCGAGGTGGCGAGGCGCGGCGCATTTCCGACGACTTCCACAGAGCTTCGCAAGCTCCCCGGGATCGGCAGCTATACGGCGGCCGCTATCGCTGCGATCGCGTTCGGCGAGGACGCGACGGCGGTCGACACAAATGTGGAGAGGGTCATCGCGCGGCTGCACGGATTGCAGCGGCCTTCGCGCGCCCACGTCGAGGTCCTGGTCCGGGACACGCTCCCGGCCGGACGTTCCGGAGATTTCACTCAGGCTATGATGGATCTCGGCGCAACGATCTGCCGGCCGAAAGCGCCCCATTGCGGCGCCTGTCCGCTGCGGAACGATTGTGCCGCAGTCGCGAGCGGTACGCCAGAGGCATTTCCGGCGCCCAAGACGAGGCGCGTGCGACCGCTGAAGCACGGCATCGCCTGGTGGATCGAGCGCGACGGCCACGTCTGGCTCGTGCGCCGGCCGGCCAAAGGCATGCTCGGCGGGATGGCAGCGCTTCCGGGCGACGATTGGACCGAAGCGCCGGTTCCGTCCGAGCCTCGGCGGCTTGGAATAGTTCGCCACGTCTTCACCCACTTTGCGCTGGAGCTGGAGATCGTCTGTCACTCCCGTCCGGAAGGGGACGGCTGGTGGCAGCCGATTTCGGATCTCGCGAATGCCGGGCTTCCGACGCTCTATCGCAAGGCTGCGGAGCTAGCTCTGCGCGGAAGCGAGCGCCTTGCCGCCTGAGCCCTTCTTTTCAGGACCGGGGCTCGACCGCGCCGATCATCTCCGCGCCAACGGCGACGAATTGCGGCGCCTCGCCCAAAACCCCGCCGCTCGCGAGCTGGTCTGGCGTGACGGCTTGCCGGCATTGAACGGCGAAAGCCGCCTGGAAATGCGCTCCGCCGAGTGCAGTGATCTGTTTCTCGGAATGCGGGACGGTGCGCCGGTCTTCTGCTCGTTCCAGGACGATTTTTCCGATGCCTGGAAGGCCTTTTCGCTCCTGGCGATCCTCGATCCGCGCGATGCGCCTGTTCTCGCATCGGCGCTGAGCCTCGCTCGATGGCACGCCCGACACCGCTTCTGCGCCACCTGCGGGCAGATAAGCGACGTGGTGAGAGGTGGGTGGTCTCGGCGCTGCCCTGCCTGTCAAGCCGAGCATTTCCCCCGCGTCGACCCGGTCGTGATCATGATCGCGGAGCATGGCGGCTGCCTGCTGCTCGGACGTCAGCCGCATTATCCACCCGGGCGCTATTCGGCACTCGCCGGGTTCGTCGAGGTAGGCGAGAACCTCGAAGCCGCCGTCGCTCGCGAGCTGAAGGAGGAAGCAGGGATCGACGTCGCCCGGGTGACCTACGTCGCCAGCCAGCCCTGGCCGTTCCCTTCGTCGCTCATGATCGGCTGTCACGCCGTGGCGCAATCAGCGGAGCTCGCGATCGACCGAAACGAGCTGGACGATGCGCGCTGGTTCACGCGCGAGGAGGTACGCGAAGGTCTTTCGGGCTCGCCGTCCGCGCCGTTCCAGCCGCCTCCGCCTGCTGCAATTGCGCGGACTCTGCTCGAACATTGGCTCCAACTTGAAGAAGCCGATTCGGCCCCTTAAAGGCGGCGCATATCCATTCGCCCGGGCTTCCGGGAAACCAGGGAAAATTCATGGACGATCGCTTCAATACCATTGCCGGTTGGGTGCTGTTCGCGGGCATTGTGGCGCTTGGCTCGTCGATCGTCGCGGGCGAGGTCTTCCACAGCGAGCGTCCCGAAAAGATGGGTTATCCGATCGAGGGTGTGGCGCAGGAGGGCGAGGGCGCAGCCGCCGCCGAGCAGCCCATCGAGGTGTATCTTGCCAAGGCCGACCCGGCCAAGGGCCAGCAGGTCTTCAACAAGTGCGCCGCCTGCCACAATGCGGACAAGGGCGGCGCGAACCAGCTCGGCCCGAACTTGTGGGACATCATCGGGGAGCCCATTGGACAGGGCAAGGGCTTCGCCTTCTCGCCCGCACTGTCGGGCAAGGGCGGTAGCTGGAACTGGGACAATCTCAGCCAGTGGCTGTCGAGCCCGAAGGCGTTCGCCCCCGGCACCAAGATGACCTTCGCCGGGCTAAGCAATCCGCAGGACCGCGCCGACGTAATCGCCTTCCTGAACTCGCACAGCGATGCGCCGAAGCCGCTTCCGGCCGCGCCTGCCGCGGCGACCGCAGCCGGAGCCGGGCCCAACAACGGCCCGCAGAAGGCGCAGAAGGAACCTGTCCCGGCGACGAACGGCCCGGCGGGCAAGGCCGCAGAGGCCGAGGCGAAGCCGGGCGCTTAAGCCCTCACTCCGGCGGTCCGGTCTGGATCGGCACCGGATGCGGGTGGCGCTCGTAATAGCGCGTCACGAAATCCCAGGCTTCCTGCGCATCCTCGCTCCAGTGGATCAGGTCGAGATCGTGCGGTGAGATCACGCCTTCGTCGACCATCGCCTGGAAGTTGACCACGCGGTTCCAGTAATCCTGGCCGAAGAGCAGGATCGGCAGCGGGCGCACCTTGCCGGTTTGCACCAGCGTCAGAAGCTCGAACATCTCGTCGAAGGTGCCGTAACCGCCTGGGAAGACCGCGACCGCGCGGGCACGCAGCAGGAAGTGCATCTTCCTCAGCGCGAAATAATGGAACTGGAAGCTGAGGTCTGGGGTGACATAATTGTTCGGCAGCTGCTCGTGCGGAAGCACGATGTTGAGGCCGATCGACTCCCGTCCTTCGTCGAACGCGCCACGGTTCGCCGCTTCCATGATCGAGGGACCGCCGCCCGAGCAGACGACGAAGTGGCGCTTGCCTTCCTCGTCGCAGCCGCAATTGCTGGCGAGCTTCGCCAGCTCGTAGGCCACGTCATAATATTTCGACTTGGCCTTCAGCCGTTTCGCGATCGCCTCCTGCTCCTCATTGGTCGCCGCCTCGATCAGTGCGTCGGCCATGTCTGGCGAGGGTATGCGCGCAGACCCATAAAAGACGAAGGTCGAGCCGATCTGCGCTTCGTTGAGCAGGAGCTCGGGTTTCAGCAGCTCGAGCTGGAAGCGGACCGGCCGCAGGTCCTCGCGCAGCAGGAACTCGCTGTCCTGGAAGGCGAGCTTGTAGGCAGGGTTCTCGGTCTGCGGGATTGACGGAACGTGCTCGGCTGCACGGGCGTCAACCTTCGAGGTCGGAAAGATACGGTTCGGCGGGACAGGTCTATCCATGCCCCGCCGACTAGCCGCAATTCTTGGCAGCGTCACGCCGCTTGGGTCGCTTCCCTTCTGGCGCCCCAATCGATCCGCCGCGTCGCGTACATCACTCCGGCCAGCGCCGCGAAGAGCAGGAGCGAGCCGATCAGCAGCGAATAGGCCTCGAGGCTGAGCAGGACGTAGAGCACGGCATAGAGGCCCACGAGCAGGGCACCGATGAAGGCCGCTCTCCGCCAGCTCCCGAGGACTGCCGCCGAATAAGCGGTGTTCAGGCCCGCAATCGCGGCGGACGCGAGGATGTAGGCGGGCGTGAAGCCGATCACTTCGGCGAAGGCGAGCAGGAGGACGAAGAAGAGCACCAGTGCCGCGCCCATCAGCAGATATTCGACCGCGGACACGCGGACGCCGCCGATCACGTCGAACATGAGAAGCGTTAGGAAAGGGAAGCCCATGAACAGGAAGCCGTACGTGGTCGCCCGGTTGACCTGAGAATAGAGGTCGACCGG
>CBHTSV010000023.1:0-1915 GCA_966095215.1 uncultured Sphingomonas sp.
GGACGGGAGGCGGTGGTCATCGAGGGCGACCCCTACGAGACCGCGGGTGTCAACAGCCGCGCCGAGCTCGCCCATCTCGAGCTGGAGTGGCAGCGCCGCCGCCGAGAGCAGGCGCTCGATGAAGGCGCGACCCTGATCGACCCGGAGAGCGTCTGGTTCGCCTACGACACCAGGCTAGGCCGCGACGTCACGGTCGAGCCTCACGTAGTGTTTGGCCCAGGCGTCGCCGTCGCTGACGGAGCGGTGATCAAGGCCTTCAGCCATATCGATGGCGCGACCATCGGAGCGAAGGCAAGCATAGGGCCGTTTGCGAGAATCCGGCCGGGAACGAAGCTCGCCGACAAGACGAAGGTCGGCAATTTCGTCGAGCTCAAGAAGGCCGTCGTCGCGGAAGGCGCGAAGATCAACCACCTCTCCTATGTCGGTGACGCGGAGGTGGGCGCAAAGGCCAACATCGGCGCCGGCACCATCACGTGCAATTATGACGGCTTTGGCAAGTACCGGACGGTGATAGGCGCGGGTGCCTTCGTCGGCTCCAACACCGCGCTGGTGGCGCCCGTCACCGTCGGCGACGGTGCGATCGTCGGCGCGGGCTCGGTCATCACCGCGGACGTCGAGGCCGACAGCCTTGCAGTCGAGCGAACGGAGCAAAAGGGCATTGCCGGCTGGGCCCGCCGCTTCCGCGAACGGATGACCCGCAAGGCGGCCGAATAGCGGCTTATCTGAACTTGCGCAGGAAGGCAGTCAGCTTGCCGAAATAGGTCGGCTGGTCGTCGTACATGGCCATGTGGCCGCCGTTCGTGGCGGCCAGCTCGCCATGCGGCAGCTGTTTCGCCATCGCCGCCATATAGGCCGGGTCCATCGTGTCATATTTGCCGGAGATGACGAGCGTCGGCACCTGGATGCGCTTCAGGTCCGCGAAGCGGTCCCAGTTCACGAGCCGGCCGCTCGCGCCCATTTCGCTCGGCCCCTGCATCGTTACGTAGAAGCGCCGGTTCATCTTCGGGAAGTCGCGCGTGACGGTTTCGGGCCACCGGTCGGCGGGCCGCCGCAGGATGTGCTGTTCATACCAGTTGGGCAACAGCAGCTGCATATACTCCGGCGCCTCGGTCTTCCCGGACGCCTCCATGGCGAGGAGCTGCTTCAGCGCCGCCTGGTTCATCCGCGGCTCGAGCACCTTCTTCGCATAGGCGTTGTAGGCGGGGATCGAGGCCATCATGTTCGAGATCACCAGGCATTTCATCTGGTCTTGGTGGGCCAGCGCATATTCCATCGCGAGCATCCCGCCCCAGCTGTGGCCGAGCAGGCAGAAATTGCTCTTGTCGCCGCCGATAGCCCGGCGGACCTGGTCCACCTCATCGACGTAGCGCGCTAGCGTCCAGAGATCGGGATCGTCGGGCTTGTCGCTCTCGCCGGTCTCGAGTTGGTCGTAATGATAATATTCGACGCCTTCGGCGGGCAGGTAGCTGTCCATCACCTCGAGATAGGCGTGGGAGAAGCCGGGGCCGCCGGTCAGGAGCAGCAGCTTGAGACTGGGATTGTTGCCGACGCGCTTGATCCACACCTGATGCGGGCCCTTGGGCGTCGAGATGGTGATCTTCCGCGCGCCGCCCGTCCAAGCGTCGGCGTGGCTGCTGTTATCGAAATAGCTCGCCGGAGGCCCGTTGCGGTGCTGGCTCTCGATCTGCCGGCAACCGGCAAGCAGGACGAGCCCGGCGCTCGCCAGCGCGATGATCGACCGACGCATGAAACCCCCTTTCACGCCCGCTGTTCTGCGCTCGCTCAATGTTGCATAGCGCGGCGGCGGAGCTGTTCAAAGGAGCGTCCCGGTAGATGTGCGGAATTGTCGGAATCGTCGGAAAGGCCGAGGTCTCGCAGCGCCTGTTCGACGGCCTCAAGCGCCTCGAATACCGCG
>CBHTSV010000024.1:0-11713 GCA_966095215.1 uncultured Sphingomonas sp.
CTACGCCGCGCTCGCGCGCAGCTCGGCCAACCTCACCCAGGTCGCGGCGCATGCCACCGACGAGCAGCTCGGGCGGGCGATCCGTCAGGGCGTCGGCGCGAACGGACGGCGGCTCTTCATCATGCCGGCCGAGGTGTTCCAATATCTCAGCGACCAAGAGGTGGCGGCGCTGATCGCTTACATTCGTAGGCTCCCGCGCGGCGGCGCGGAGACGCCTTCAAACGTCTACGGACCGCTTGGCCGGCTCGGCATCGTCATGGGCAAGTTCAGGACGGCGCCCGAGCTGGTCGCGAAATATGCGGTGCTGGAGCCGCGGCCTGTCGGGGCACAATTAGAGCCGGGCCGGCAGCTCGCCATCACCAAATGCTCCGGCTGCCACGGACCCACGCTGGAAGGGCAGGAGGTAGAGCCCGGAATCGTGTCGCCGGACCTGACGATCGCCGGCGCTTACGACCTCCCCGGTTTCATGAAGCTCCTTCGGACCGGCGTCCCCGCCAGCCGGCGGAAGCTCAAGATGATGGGCACCATTGCCCGATCGGATCTCAGCCATCTGAACGACTCAGAGATCGAGCAGCTGCACTCTTATCTCGCCGCGAGAGCTCAGGAGATCAGCCATTAATCTGGGATTCATCGACGAATGGCGTTCGTCGAAAAAGCTTCGATGAGGCGGCTTGGCGAGTCTGCCGGCCGACAGCGGGCGGATCGCCCCAAAACCCCTTTCGCGCTAAATTTGTAGCGCCTCCACAAAAAGGGAGTTTGAGCCATGACAACGACCGTTTTTACCCGCTTGCTGGTTACCGCCGCGCTCGTGATTTCGCCGATGGCGGCGTCGGCGCAGAACAGCTCGATCAAAACCGCGCAGCTCGCCCAAAACAGCGTGGCCGAGGCCACGGCAGGCTCGTCGGTGCAGCAGAAAGCAGCGCCAGCTGCGGTCCCGGACAAGAAGATCTGCAGGCAGCTTCCGTCCAGCTATTCGCGCATGGCGAAGCGCACTTGCCTGACGGCTGAGCAGTGGAAGCAGGTCGACGCCGAAGCTCAGGGAAACTAGCTGCGGTAATCGCAACCTTCGCGCCGCGAGAGTATTGGGGGTGCAACCAGGAGGTGCCCCCAATGCCCTACAAGATAGCGATCCTCGTCGGCAGCCTGCGCAAGGACAGCCTGAACCGGAAGGTCGCCAGGTCCATCTGCGGGCTTCGCGGAGACAATCTCGACTGCTCGATGATCGAGATCGGCGACCTGCCGCTGTACAATCAGGACCTCGACGCCAACCCGCCGGAGCAATGGGCCCGCTTCCGCGAGCAGATCGCGGCTGCCGACGGAGTCCTCTTTTGCAGTCCTGAATACAACCGCGGCATGCCGGGCGTGCTCAAGAATGCGATCGACGTAGGCTCGCGCCCCTACGGCCAGAGCGTGTTCGACAAGAAACCGGCCGCGATCGTGACGGCGTCACCTGGAAGCATCGGCGGGTTCGGCTCGAACCACCAGATCCGCCAGGCGTGCGTCTTCCTCAACATGCCGGTCATGCAGCAGCCCGAGGCCTATCTGGGCCACGTCAGCGATGAAAGTTTCGACGAAAGCGGGTGCCTGAAGGAGGGACCGCTGAAAGACTTGGTGTCCGTGCTGGCGCACGCCTTCGCCGGCTGGGTGGACATGATCCACCGCTCACGCCAGTTGCTCGCGGAGGATTCGGCCCACGCGGCAAAACAGAAGGAAGCACAGAAGGAGCCGGCATGATGGAATTCGGGTGGCTTTCGCGCTGGCAGCCGCAGCTGCTTGCAATCTTGCGGATAGTTGTTGGGCTGTTGTTCCTTGAGCATGGCCTGTCCAAGTTCTTCGGCTTTCCGGTCCCGTTTCCGGTGCAGCCGCTGCCACCGCTTTTGGTCGCTGCCGGAATGATCGAGTGCGTAGCCGGCACCCTGGTCACGCTGGGCCTGTTCACGCGTCTCGCCGCATTCGTCGCGTCTGGCGAGATGGCCCTCGCCTACTGGACGCAGCACTTTCCCAGGAGCCCCTGGCCGATCGCCAACATGGGCGAAGGAGCGATTCTGTTCTGCTTCGTCTTCCTTTACATCGCCGCAGCTGGGCCGGGCGCGTGGAGCATCGACGCGGCGCGAATGAAGTCGCGGCTTGGAGCCGTTAAGCGGCGCTAGGTGACCTTGGCGCGCTCGTGAAAGCGCGGTCGGTCCCATTCGCCGGTGGCAAGAATGTCCGCGAGTATTTCCGCCCCGGCGACCATGTCCGTTAACGAATTTTAGAGCGGAGCTAAGCCGAAGCGCATCAGGTCCGGAGCTCGGAAGTCGCCGATCACTCCGCGCGCGATCAGCGCCTGCATGACAGCATAGCCCTCGGGATGGGCGAAGACGACATGACTGCCGCGCTCCGCAGGATCGCGCGGTGAGGCGAGCTGGATCTCGGAACCACACCGGGCCTCCGCTTCTTCGACGAACAGCTGCGACAGCGCGCGCGATTTCGCCGCGAGGTCGCGCATCGAAATCCCCTCGAACGTGCCGAGGCCCGCTTCGAGCGGAGCCAGCGCGAGGATCGAGGGGGTGCCAGTCAGGAACTTCAGGATGCCGGTCGCCGGACGGTACTCGTCGATGAAGGCGAACGGTTCGGCATGGCCCATCCACCCTTGCAGTGGCGAGTGGAGCTCGTCCTGCAGCTGCCGCGCGACATAGATGTAGCCCGGCGCTCCGGGTCCGCCGTTCAGATATTTGTAGCCGCAGCCGATCGCGAGATCGCAAGCAGTCCCGGTAAGATCCAGCTCGATTGCGCCGGCGCTGTGCGAGAGATCCCAGACCGTCAGCGCGCCTGCCGCGTGCGCGGCCTCGTTGACCGCGCGCATGTCGTGGATCGACGCGCTTCGATAATCGACGTGGGTGAGGGTGACTGCCGCCGTGTCCTCGGCCATCGCTCCGAGCACCTCCTCGGCCGGAACGGCCCTGAGGCGCAGGCCGAGCATCTCACACAGGCCCTGGACGACATAGAGATCGGTCGGGAAGTCTCGTTGTTGCGTCAGAACTGTCTTGCGATCCGGGCGAGCACGAACGGCGGCGGCGAGCACCTTGAACAGGCAGACCGAGGTTGAGTCGGCGATCAGCAGCTCGTCCGGCGAGGCTCCGACGATCGGCGCGAGCTTGGCCGCAATGCGCGTCGGCCAGTCGATCCAGCCGTGCTTGTTCCAGCTGGCGATGAGGTCGTCGCCCCATTGCCGCTCGGCGGTGTTCGTCAGAGCCGCCGGCACGGCTGCCGGCAGCGCGCCAAGCGAATTGCCGTCGAGGTAGATAATGCCCTCGGGGAGGCGGAACCGTTCGCGGGCGAAGGCGAGCGGGTCGGTGGCGTCGAGTCCTTGAGCTTCTTCGAAGGTCATGGATTCCCGCCTTCGCGGGAATGACGAAAAAAGTCGATCAAAGCTTCGGCAGCGTCACTCCCCGCTGCCCCATATATTTGCCGGCGCGGTCGGCATAGCTCACCTCGCAAGGCTCGTTGCCCTGGAGGAACAGGAACTGGCAGGCGCCCTCGTTGGCGTAGACCTTCGCGGGCAGGGGCGTGGTGTTCGAGAATTCCAGCGTCACGTGGCCCTCCCACCCCGGCTCGAGCGGAGTCACGTTCACGATGATCCCACAGCGGGCATAGGTCGACTTGCCGAGGCAGATTACGAGGATGTCGCGCGGCACCCGGAAATACTCGACCGTCCGGGCCAGCGCGAAGCTGTTGGGTGGAATGATGCAGACGTCGGTTCGCCGGTCGACGAAGCTGTTGTTGGCGAAATCCTTGGGGTCGACGGTCGCCGAATCGACGTTGGTGAAGATCTTGAACTCGTCGGCGACCCGCGCGTCATAGCCGTATGAGGAGAGGCCGTAGCTGATGCAGCCCTCGCGCCGCTGTGCTTCGACGAACGGCTCGATCATGCCGTTCGCCTGCGCCTGCTCGCGAATCCAGCGGTCGGACAAAATGGCCATGAGGAGTGCGTAACGGGACGGTTTGAAGCCTTCAATTTGGGCCGGATTATTTCTGTGGATTGGGCTCGATCCAGAATTGGCAATTTCCCATGAACCGCGCGCTGATTCGTGCACAACCAATCCACAGTTGTGCTTGTTTCGTTCTGGATAGATAAGGGCGCTCTTCGGATGGCGCGTGGGGACGTGCCTGGCGTAGAGGATTCGCCATGGCCCAAGTCATTCAACTCGCCGAGTCCGCGTCCGAACCAGGCACTCAGGCCCTCCCGCAGAATGTCGAAGCCGAAGCCGCTTTGCTCGGTGCGCTCATGGTCGACAACCGGCTGGTCGAGGACGTTCAGCTTAAGCTCCGGCCTGATCATTTCTTCGAGCCTCTGCACGGGCGGATCTACGAGTCGATCCTCAGGATGACCGACGCCAATCGCGTCGCCAATCCCGTGACCCTGAAGCCGATCTTCGATTCCGACGAGGCGATGAAGGAGGTTGGCGGACCGGCCTATCTTGCGCAGCTCACGGGTTCTGGTGCAGCTGTCATCGGCGCGCGTGATTTTGCGCAACAGATTTACGATCTTGCACTGCTCAGGGCGCTGGTCGGAGTCGGCCGCGACCTGGTCGAAGGCGCGCTCGATACGAGTGTGGATGTTGCCCCCCTCGCTCAGATCGAGCGCGCCGAGACCGAGCTCTACAAGGTCGCCGAGGAAGGCGGGGCGGAAGGCAAGGCGGTGAGCTTTGCCGAAGCGACCAAGGAAGCGCTGCAGATGGCCGAGCGCGCGCTCAACAGCGGCGGCCATCTGTCCGGCATGACCACTGGCCTCGAAAGCCTCAACACGAAGATCGGCGGGCTTCACAAGTCGGACCTGATCATCGTCGCGGGCCGCCCTGGCATGGGCAAGAGCGCGCTCGGCACCAACATCGGCTTTTCCGCGGCCAAGCGTTTCCTGCAGGACAGCGAGGACGGGATCGAGCCGGAGAAATCCGCCGGCGCTCCGGTCGCGCTCTTCAGCCTCGAAATGTCGGCCGACCAGCTCGCGACCCGCATGCTCGCCGAGCAATCGGGAATCAGTTCCGAGAACCTCCGCATGGGCAAGATCACCCAGCAGGAGTTTCGGCAGCTGGCACGCGCGGCAGCGGAGCTGCAGAGCCTGCCGCTATACATCGACGACACTCCGGGTCTTACGATCGCTGCCCTGCGTACGCGCGCTCGGCGGCTGAAGCGGCAGAAGGGGGTCGGGTTGATCGTCGTCGACTATCTCCAGCTGCTACAGGGCACGGGGAGGGGCGGGTCCAACGACAACCGGGTCCAGGAAATCTCGGAGATCAGCCGCGGCCTGAAGCAGCTGGCAAAGGAGCTCAACGTGCCCGTGATCGGCCTGTCACAGCTGAGCCGCGCAGTGGAGCAGCGCGAGGACAAGAGACCGCAGCTGTCGGACCTGAGGGAATCCGGCTCGATCGAGCAGGACGCCGACATCGTGCTCTTCATCTACCGCGAGGATTATTACCTCGCGGCCAAGCAGCCTGGCGACGACCACCCCGATTTCGCGGCATGGCAGGAGGAAATGGCGCGAGCCTACGGCCGGGCCGAAGTGATCGTCGCCAAGCAGCGCCACGGCTCGACCGGAAAGGTCCGCCTCAGGTTCGACAGCCGGATCACCAAGTTCAGCGACGCCGCGGACGAGGGGTATCTGCCGGAGATGCGCAGCTAACGACCAGTTCTGGGGTGGGGGATGAGGGCGTCGGCCTGGTCCGGCGCCCTCTGTCATTTGGGGCTACGGTCCGACGTCCTCCTGGCGTTGATAGACCACTCGTGCCGGACCACGTTCGAGCCCTAGTGCGCGGGCGACGTCGTCGTCCCATCCGTAGAAGTCGGGCGCGAAGCGAACGGCGGAGCCGTCCCAATAGGCGGTGTGATACATTAACCGGACGGGAATCTCGCGCTTCAGCTTCACGTAGCTCTCGTCGCCACTCGACAGAGCCTCCTGGAACTTCGCCTGCACGCCATCCTCCGACGCGAGCTGAAAGGCGAAATCGACCGCGTTCTGCACGCGGACACAGCCGTGGCTGCGATGGCGATTGGCGGCCGCGAACCATGATTTGAACGGCGTGTCATGGAGGTAGATCTGCTGCGGGTCATCCATGTCAAACTTGACCTCGCCAAGGGAATTTTTGGGCCCCGGCAGCTGGACGAGGCGGCCGTTGCGGTACGAAAAGCCGTTCGCCGAAAGATAGGCAGCGCTCTTCTTCGAAAGCTCGTCCTCGAAAATCCGGTCGGGCACGCGCCAATAGGGATTGGCGACGAGCTGGAACAGGCGCCCCTGGATCTGCGGAGTGGTCCACTCGTCGGGCTGGCCATTGATCACGCGCAGCTGCTGCTGGTGCGCTCCGTCGCGCCAATAATCGAGAACGCTCGCGGCGGTGTTTACGTCGATCCGCGTTGCGGGCGGGTTGCGCTCGAGCCACCGGAGCCGCTCCAGCGAAACCGCAAGCTGACGTGCGCGGAGGGCCGCGCCGCCGTTCAGGACCGCGACGGTGTCGCTGCCGAGGACTCCATCGGGCTTCACCCCATAATCCGTCTGCAGTTTTCGAACCGCAGCGACGATCGCTCCGCTGTAGCGCGGCGGCGCCGGCGCTTGCTGCTGCTTCTGGGGTTCGGCAGGCGCGGGGAGATAGCCGTTCGCGACCAGCGCCGCGATGACTTGCGGAATTCGCGGGTCGCGCTGGCCAGGCTTCACCGCCTTCCCGGCCGGAACGTGGGCCGATCGCGCCGCCGCTGCGACCTTGAGGTATTGGCTCGTCGCCTGCGACAGCGCCCGATATTCGTCGGTTTGCGGCGCAAGCGAGCTCAACCAGCCGCCAACGTCTCCCCGCTGCAGCGCCTGCGACAATCCGCCGCTGACATCGGCCTTCGGTCGCGGAATGGTGTAGGTTCGCCCAAGCTTTTTCGGGTCGACATAGCCCTGCGCGAGCGCGGAAGCGTAGCGGAGCGCCGCCTTGGTCAGAGCCGCCTCACGTTCATTGGCGTCCTCGGTCAAAGACTGCTTCAGGAACAGCTCGGGCTTCAGGCCGTGCGACGGAGCCTGGCCGATGGCATCGACTATCGCTTTTTCCGACTTGCGATCCCAGGCTGCCTGCCATTGCCGAGCCTGATAAAAGGCGCGGACATCGGGATCGCTGACGACCGATTGCAGGGTCCGCGACTCGACCTGCTTCGGCTGGACGCCGGACTGCCTCTCGCAGCCAACCGAAGTGATACTCAACAGGGCAAGCATGACGGCGCTGCCGGCCGAAAGACGCATTTTCACAAGAGGTTGAACGCTACGGCGGCGGAATTCGATCCAATCAGTCTTCCAGCATGTTCGGGTCGCCGAGCCCTTGATCGATCGTCATCCGGGCGCGATCGGCCTCGCTGCTGGTCACGGGATAGGCGCAATAATCCGCCGCGTAGAAGGCGCTCGGGCGGTGGTTGCCCGAAAGCCCGACACCGCCGAAGGGAGCGTTCGACGGAGCGCCGTTCGTCGGCTTGTTCCAGTTGATCACACCCGCACGGACGTGCGCCCAGAAACGATGGAAGTGGTCCGGAGTCCCGCCGACCAAGCTCGCCGCAAGACCGAAGCGGGTATTGTTCGCTTCCTCCATGGCTGCATCGAAATCCTTGACCCGGATGACCTGGAGCACTGGTCCGAAAATCTCCTCGTCCGGACGATCCTTCGCGTCGGTCACGTCGATCAGCGCGGGTGTGAGGAACGGCCGGCCGTCGACCGGGCGCTTCAACGCGCGCAGCGCCTTGCCGCCGTTTGCGACGAGCCGCTTCCACTGGTCCTCGACATGCGCGGCCGATCCTTCGTCGATCAGCGGGCCCATGAAGGGCTGGGGATCGGCGAAGGGCTCGCCGACGATGAGCCGCGCGAGGAGGTTCTGCACCGCCTCGAGCAGCGGGCCTTCCTTGCCGTCCTCGACGATCAGCCGCCGAGCGGCGGTGCAACGCTGACCCGCGGAGAGATAGGCGGACTGCACCACGATGGCAGCCGCGGCCTCGATGTCCTTCGGGTGCCACACGACGAGCGGGTTGTTCCCCCCGAGCTCTAGCGCCAGCATCTTGTGCGGCGTCTCGGCGAACTGGCGGCTCAGCGACTGGCCGGCGCGAGCCGAACCGGTGAACAGCAATCCGTCGATTCCAGGCTCGGTTGCCAGCGCCTTCCCCTCGTCGGGTCCGCCGATCAATAGCCGGACGACTCCGGCCGGGATCTTCGCTTCGTGGAAGCAGTCGACGAGGAACGCACCGGTCGCGGGCGTCTTCTCCGACGGCTTGAACACCACGGCATTGCCGGCGATCAGCGCGGGAACGATGTGGCCGTTCGGCAGGTGCGCCGGAAAGTTGTACGGCCCGAGGACCGCGAGCACCCCGTGCGGCTTGTGACGAACCGCGATCTTGTCGCCGAGTGCCGCTTCGAGCTTCCGCTGCGGAGTCCGCTCAGCATAGGCCGTGACGGAAATTTCGACCTTCTTGATGACGGCAGCGACCTCGGTCATGGCCTCCCACAAGGGCTTGCCCGTCTCATGCGCGATGATCTGCGCGAACCCGCTTTCCTCCGTTCGCACGACGTTGGCGAAGCGGCGCAGCGCCTCGATGCGATAGGAAGGCGAATGGGCAGCCCATTCGGGGAACGCCTCGCGCGCGGCGGCGACCTCGGCGGCCGCGTCGCCGATCTGGCCGGACCAGATTTCTCTCCCGGTCGCCGGGCTTACGGACTTCAGGGTGTGCGGCACACCCGTGCGGTCCACTACCAAAGCGTCATCGTCAAGCTGCTGTTGCATCGTGCCCCATCGCTTCGCCCATTCGCCTAATCGCGTTAACTTTCCGTTTAATCGGCTCCCAGTCGTCGCGCTCCGAGATTGCCGACCAGATCGCCTCTACCTCATCGATGTGCATCGAACAGGGTTCCGTGCCGGACCAATATGGATGCGATCGCGCTTTTGGCTCCTGGCGGCCCTCGAGCGTCTTTGCGAGAGCCCGAAACGGTTCCGAAGGATAGGCCCTTTCGCCTGGATCATGGCCGCCACGCCAATCGAAAAAAATTCGGTCGATGGTCTTTTCGCGCGTGGCGAGCGCACGGATCAGCGCCGCCGCGACCTCTGGGTCATTCGCGACGCCGAGCCGTCGGCACATCGCCTCGACCAGCGCCTCCTCGAAGCGTTCGCTCCAGCCGCCGAGCATCTCCGAGAGCGGCGGCGCATCGGCCACCAGCGACAGGCACCCCGCAAATTGGGCAAGATCCCAGTGAATGGCCTCCGGCTGCCGGCCGAAGCAATAAAGTCCGTAGTGATCGAAATAGGCGGCCGTGAACTCGGGTTCCCACTCCGGCGTGAACCGCCAGGGGCCATAGTCGAAGCTCTCGCCGGTGATGTTAATATTGTCGCTGTTGAGGACGCCGTGGACGAAGCCTGCGGCCATGTAGGAAGCGGCGAGCGTAGCCGTGGCCTGGCTAGCGAGGTCGAACAGCCGCAGCGCATTCTCCTTGTCGTCCGCAGCGGGCGTCTCGCTGTAGAGATTTTCGAGGCAGTAGCGGCCGAGCTTGGCGATATTCTCGGCGTGGCCGAAGAAGGCCAGCCGCTGGAAAGTACCGATGCGGATGTGGCCGTGGCTGAGGCGGGTCAACACGGACGAGCGTGTGGGCGAGGGCTCGTCGCCGCGCTCGAGCTGTTCGCCGGTTTCGAACAGGGCGAACGTCTTGGACGTGTTGGCGCCGAGGGCCTCGAGCATTTCGGTCGCGAGGATTTCGCGGACGCCCCCTTTGAGCGTCAGCCTGCCATCCGCATGGCGGCTATAGGGCGTCTGGCCAGAGCCTTTCGTTCCGAGGTCGAGCAGGCGGCCCCTGTCATCGCGGAGCTGCGCAAAGGTGAAGCCGCGCCCGTCGCCGATCTCTGGATTGTACACCCGGAACTGATGGCCGTGATAGCGGAGCGCAAGCGCTTCCTTCAGGTTGTCCGGTAGCGGCTCGAAGCGGCAGAAGTGCCGGGACCAGCCCGGCTCGTCCAGTTCAAGTCCGACCCGTTCAGCCCAGCGCTCGTTGAGAAAGCGCGGCTCGCATTTTGGAAAGCGAGCCGGCTCTACGGGATCATAGAAGTCCGCCCCGAGCGTCAGGATCTTTGAATCGGCCCGGTACGCTGCGCCGTTCAGGCCGTCACCTGCTTCATCTTTTGCAGCGCCGAGCCGTCCGGCTCGTCCGTAGCAATGGTCGCGACGAATTTCCCTGCGCGATCGAACAGAAGGACGGTGCTCGTATGCTCCATCTGCTGGCCCATCGGCGCGTGAGGCACGGGCTGCGCGAAGATTCCATATTGTTTCTTCACCTGCTCGATCTGCGGTTTCGAGCCGGTGAGGCCGATGATCGGCGCGTTGAACAAAGAGGCATATTGACCGACTTCGGTCGGGCCATCGTTGTCCGGGTCGATCGTCACGAAGACGATGTTCAGCGCGTCATCGTTCGCCGCCTCGCGCCGAAGCTTGACGAGGCGCGACAGGGTCGTGGGGCAGACGTCGCCGCAGCGGGTGAAGCCGAAGTAGATGGCGTAGGGTTTTCCCGCGAGTCGCTGGCTCGAGAACGGCTTTCCATTAGCGCCGACGAGTGTGAACGGTCCGCCGAAGCTCGCCGTCTCGACCGCCGCCTCGTCGCGCGATCCGGTGCGCTCTCTCGGGATCAGGAAGAGTGCCACGGCTCCGACAAGCGCGAGCGCGACCAGTGCCCAAAGCAGGAGCCGGATCTGCCTCAACCGGTTTCGGGCTACTCCTGATTCAGCCAAGACGACCTTCCATCACGCTTAGGGACTGGCGCGCGAGCGCAAGCGCCGAAACGTGCAGCCAGTCAAGGCTGCGCGGCAAAAAGAAAGGCGCCCCGCCGGAAAGGCGAGGCGCCTGACTTTCGCAACGCGAGGATGCGATCAGAAGCCGACGTTCAGCGTCGCCGAGAAGGTCCTGGGCGTTCCGACCGCGAAGTTAGGGCCGCCTGACAGGTTGATCTGCGTCGACAGGTTGCCGAAATAGAATCGATCGAAAACGTTTTGCACGTTCATCTGAAGGTAGGTGTTCTTCAGATTGACATAGCGGTCGAGGGCAAAACGCGCGTCGAGATCGACGATATTATAGCCCTTCACGATTACGTCGTTGACGTCCGTCGCAAAGCGCCTTCCGACGTGCTTGCCTTGGAGGCCGACGGAGAGCGGGCCGATGTCATACTGAACACGACCGCCGAACTGCCATTTCGGAGTCTCCGCAACCATCTTGCCGGCGGTCGGGGCACAAGTCGTGACGACCGGGTTTGCTGCCGACGGGATGATGCTTGTTGGAGTCGTGTCTGCCGCGCAGTAGTAAAGACCAACCGGCGGATTGGCAGTGGCACCGGGGTTGCGCGGGTTGAACGTCGCCGATCCGAATACGACGTTCTGCTTGAGCTCGGCGTGGATGTAGCTCGCCAACGCAATGAGCGTGAGCGCTTGCATCGGCCGAACTGCGATGCTTCCGTCGACGCCGTAGCTGTTGACCTTACCGACGTTGCGGTCGAGCGAGATACCCAGATCCGGGTTGAACGAGCTGACGATCCGATTCTTGTAGTCGATCTTCCAACCGGCGAGCTGCGCCTGGATCAGGTTCGTCGTGTAACGCGCGCCAAGGTCGTAGGCATTCGTCTCTTCCGGATCCAGGTCAACACGCGGACGACGATACAAGTTATCCGTGCGCGGCGACGAGAAGCCTTTCGCAT
>CBHTSV010000025.1:0-4251 GCA_966095215.1 uncultured Sphingomonas sp.
GCCTCACAAGGCCCGAGCGGCATGTGTAGGCTCCGTCCGGGCCATCGGCCCAATTGCTCGCGGCTTGCTGGTTTTCTTCGTCCGTCCGCGACGCTTCGCCAGGGTCTACGCAGAGCCAGTCGCGCGGACCGGCGTTGCGCCAGACCAGGCCGGGCGAGCACTGCCATCCACCCGACGCATAACGGGGCTTCTCCGCGATGCTCCAGGGGCGCGGCGCGGCTGGCGAGGACGCGCGTGCGCTCATCGCTGCCGTCGTTGAAAGCGCCGCACCGACGGCCTCATTCGTCGGCGCGCTATTCGCCATGGATTCCGTCGCCGAACCGATGAGCAACAGGGCAAGTACGGCGGACAAAGTCGATCCGGCATGCGCCATTGCGACCCTCCTGCCCGGCGGCGCATTCCGCCGGCGCTCGTCACCGATGAGGATGCTCCGGCGTGGTTGAGGCCGGATGAAATATTATCGTTAAGGGGCGCCTAGCCTTGAGGTGAAGGAGCGGGTCCCGCTCCCCAGGTCAGGATCCGCGCTCGCCCTTCGTCGGCGCGGCCGAACCTCGGGCCGCACGCTCTTCTCGCGCACCTGGCGGACACGCGCCAGTCACGCCGCAGCACAAAAACAAGGGCGGCGCCCGTTAGGACGCCGCCCCCGCACTTGGAAACTGGAGACCCGAGTGCTTAGCCGTTGAGCGAGTTCGACACGTTATTGAAAGTCGTGCCGAGAGCCTTGCCGATGTTGTTCATCGCGGCAATTGCGGCAACGGCAATCAGAGCGGCAATCAGGCCGTACTCGATCGCGGTCGCGCCCTTCTCGTTAAGGAAGATCCTCAGAAACTTTTTCATGGTCGTCACTCCCTAGTTCCACGGAACTGTTGTTCCGGGCCGCTGTCCGCGGCGGCAGAACCCGTTTTAGGGAGGATGCTTTGAGAAGATGTTGCGAAACGAGGTTACGGCACCGTTAGCGATTGGACTCGCTCGGCGCTCTCAGTTTGCCAGGCTAACCGGATCCGCCGATTCGCTCGTGACTTCCGCCTTACTATCGATCGTTAGTTAACTAATGGTATAAGCTCGCAACGAACTTCGTCTTCGGTGTGTTTTTCAGTTGCCCGCCTGCCGGTCCTGATGGGAGACAGGAAGCGGGGAGGGCTGCTTGACCATAGTCGACACAATCTTCGGTCAGCCATCCGCGCGCGTCGTCGCGCTTGCCCGGGTGGGCCTGGCGGCCGTCTTCTACCTTGGGACGATGGCCGATCCGCCGACGGACGCATCGCCGATCATCATCCCGGTTCTGACCGCTTTTCTCACCTTCGCCATCTTCGTTGCCGTGTTCACCTGGAGCGACTGGTGGATCGATGCTCGGATCGCCCTCGTCACCCATGCGATCGACGTCTGCTTCTTCGTGACGATCGTCGGATCGCCCCAGGGATATTCCAGCCCCTATTTCCTGTTCTTCGTGTTCCTGCTTCTGTCCTCGGCGATCCGATGGACGTGGCGAGAGACAGCGGCGACGGCCGCGATCGTTATCGGACTCTATGTCGTTGCCGGATTGCTGTTGGGATTGTGGGCGAACGCGCCTTTCGAGACACGGCGCTTCATTATCCGAAGCGGGTATCTGCTTATCCTGTCGATCGTCCTGATCTGGTTCGGAGTGCGCCGCCGCTTCTCGGCTGCAGCAACCATCGCGGACCCTGCGTTCAGTCCAGGCGTGGCAGATGAATCCCCCTTCGCGATCGCGTTGCAGCAATCGATGGAGGTCACCAAAGCAACTCACGCAATTGGAAGCTGGATCTCGTCCGAGGGTCGCCAGGAAGCGCTCCAAGCGACTCCGCAAGAGGTCCACCGCCGGACCATGGCTCCTCACGTCGAGTCGAATGTTCCGGGCCATGCTTTCCTGTTCGACGCGAGGCGAGATCGCGCGCTGCTCGGGACAGACTCGGGAGCGCCGCAGTTCACGTCGGTCACGGCGCTGATCGGCGACTCCGCGCGGAAGGAACTCGGACAAAGCCAGGGGATTGGGATTCCGATCGAAGGCCGGCTCGGGCAGGGATTCCTGTTGTTGTGGGGGATCAAGGGACTTCATTCGGATCATCTGGCGCTGGGCGATCGACTGCATTCCGAGCTCCCCTACCTGATGGAGCGGCGCGTTCTGATTTCGGCGATCCGCGAAGGCGCGATCGCGCGTGAGCGGGTGGCGCTAGCCCGCGACCTCCACGACGGCATCGTGCAATTCCTCGCCGGATCGGCCTACAAGATCGAAGCGATCAGTCGCTCTCCCGGCAATCCGCCCGACGTTTCCGAGGATCTTCAGGAACTCAAGCAGCTCATGCTTCTCGAGCAGGAGGACCTCCGTTCGTCGATCGGCATCCTGCGCACCGACAAGGTTAGCCTGGAACATACGCGCGTCGAGGCAGCGGCGTTGTGCAAGCGGCTTGCACGCCAGTGGCACGTGCGTTGCCGCTTCGTGTCGGATGTCCCGAACAGCCGGGTTCCGGCGCGCCTGCACATGGACCTGTTGAACATGATCAAGGAAAGCGTCGCCAATGCGGTGCGGCATGCATCGGCAACCCAAGTGCAAATGAGCCTGACGGGAAACGGCCAAGAGCTGGAGCTCGTCGTCACGAACGATGTCGGAAACGGGCGCCGTAAGGCAGCCGCAACGCCATGGTCGATCCGCGAACGCATTACAGAACTGGGCGGCACGGTCACAATCGAGAGCGAGAATGGCGCGACCATCGTGCGCGTAAGGGTACCCATCCCCGAGGACCGAGAATGAGCAGGATCTTCCTCGCCGACGACCATCCCATGATTCAGTCCGCGATGGCAGACCTCCTGCGCCGCGGCGGTCATGAAATGGTAGGCTGCGCAGGCAGCGGCGCCGAGGCTATCGAGCAACTCCCCGACTCCAATGCCGACGTCCTCGTTCTCGACGTGCAATTGCCGGGCGGGTCAGGAACGCACGTGTTGAGCGAAATGCGCGCGCGAGGCGATGATCGCCCCGTGGTCCTGCTGACCGCCGCGATCGGAGAGGAGACCATCCGCACCGTCCTTGCGCTTGGCGCCGGCGGCATCGTCCTCAAGACCTCCGATCCACGGCTGCTGATCGATGCCATCGACGCCGTTTGCGATGGGCGGACTTGGTTTGACGAAGCGATCCGCGACCGTATCGATGCCGTATCCGCCGGAGCGCGCCGGCGGGCCTTGTCGGAACGCGAACGCGAGCTGGTCCAGCTGGTGTGCGAGGGACTGAAGAACCGCGAGATCGCCAAACGGCTGAATACGACCGAGGGCACTGTGAAAGCCTATCTGCACGCGATTTACGACAAGCTCGGAGTCGAGAACCGTACCGAGCTGGCGATGAAGGCCGGAGAGGTCATCGGACCTCGCTGAGGCGCCGATTGCGGGAATTCCGAATTGGACGAAGCATAGAAGGCCGCGCTGTTGCATCGCGGCAAATCCACAGGAAAAATTGCGTTAACCATGATTTCCCCGCTTGCATCCAACGGCGGATGAGGCACAATAGATAGTAGCGCGAGAGGGGGAACACTCAAAACCTAGTGTTCGGCGCCGGAATCACTATATTCCGGTGACGGGCCGACTCGTCCCCGATTTCCACAGGGACGGGCCAGTGGAAAAGCCCCGTTGAACGCCAAAAACGGCTAGGATGCAGGCTATGGCTCCGAGTCGAACAATTGGGGAACAAACAGTCCTCGAAGGGACTGTAGAAGGACGGGGAAACGCGATGGATTTTACGACCGGCTCAGAAGTACCGAGCGACGACGTTTCGACCACCTCCGCCAGCACGAAGGCGGTCCATGCGCCCAAGTTCGACGTGAAGACGGACGCCAAGCGCGACGAGCTCCTCACCGAGTTCGGCAAGGAGACCCTGCGCGACCGCTACCTGCTTCCCGGCGAGAATTATCAGGACCTCTGCGCGCGCGTCGCCGCGGCCTATGCCGACGATGAGGGCCACGCGCAGCGCGTCTACGACTACATCTCGAAGCTGTGGTTCATGCCGGCCACCCCGGTGCTGTCGAACGGCGGCACGGGCCGGGGGCTTCCGATCAGCTGCTATCTCAACAGCGTCGACGACAGCCTCGAAGGCATCGTCGGCACCTGGAACGAGAATGTCTGGCTCGCGAGCCGCGGCGGCGGCATCGGCACTTACTGGGGCCGCGTGCGCGGCATTGGCGAGCCGGTCGGCCTCAACGGCAAGACCAGCGGGATCATCCCGTTCGTCCGGGTGATGGACAGCCTGAC
>CBHTSV010000026.1:0-2869 GCA_966095215.1 uncultured Sphingomonas sp.
GGTGAAGAAGACCGTGTCGGCGAAGGTCAGGTCGATCAGGCGCTTCGCCAGCGCCTCCCCCTGCGGTGAGCCGTACAGGTTGGACACGTGCATCAGGGTCGCCGCCTGCTCCTGGATCGCCTTGGTCAGATAGGGATGACCGTGACCCAGGATGTTCACCGCGATCCCCGCCGCGAAATCGAGATAACGCTCACCCTGCTCGCCGAAGAGATAGGCTCCCTCGCCGCGCACCGGCCGGACCGGCGAACGCGGGTAAACGGGCATGAGCGGCGTGATGGCCATGAAGTCCGGCTCCTATTGCTATTTGTGGAGCGGCTCCGGGCCGCTGGCTGGGCTATAGCCGAGCAATTCAGAAAAGAAAAAGCGCCCCGAAAGCATTCCGGAGCGCTCTTCCTTCAGGCCCGTCGGCCGAGCGACTTAATCGTCGTCGTCGTCGCGGTCGCCGTCATGGTTCTCATGCCAGCGCTCATGATCGCGCTCGTAGCGATCGTCGTCGCGGTCGGCGTAATAGCCATAGCCGCCCCAGTTGTTCCAACCGTAGCGCCGGCCGTAGCGATTCCAGCCGTAGCCGACCGCGTACTGCACGCGCTGCTCCAGGAACGCGATGCGACGATTGATGTCGTTCGCCTCGTACGGGTTCAGGCCATAGCGAGCTGCGCGATAAAGCCGCCGCTCGATGTTCCGCGATTCATGACGCAGGCGCCGCGCCTCGCGCTCGCTGATGCGGTCGCGGCTGTCGAGGCGGTTGATCTGCCGCTGGATCGCATTGAGCCGGAACTGCAGCGAACGCACCTGGCCGTAATTGTTGTAGCCATAGGCATTGCCGTAGGGCGCGCCGTAGGGACCCGGATAATATTGGGCGGCGGCGGGGCTCGCGAACGCGAGAGCCGCACCGGCGGCAGCAAGGGAAAGAACAAACTTACGCATAACGGCTCTCCTTCTGAGCACGAGTTGATGCGTGGGTTGTGCGCCGATTCGCTTGGCGCAGGTCTGAATGCGCCCGTTATCTGCCGTTCAAAATGCTTAATTCGTTAAGCTGCTGAAATGTCTCGCGCTTGTCGTTTCCGTGTCTCCTCTTGCGCTCAACAGCGCGACCAGGACCCCAAAGACTGTCAGCAAAATGAGCGCCGCGAGCCAGGGCGAGTCGGCCGTGATTGCCGCAACCGCTGGCGCTCGGCCGATCCATAGCGCAGCCGCCGCAACGGCGGCGAGCGCGAGCAGCTGAAGCGCGAGATTGCGAAGCATCGCCCGTCGTTCCAGCTTCAGCCGCTCCTCGATCCTGATCGCCGCCTGCAAGCGCGCGACGAACTTATGGTCCTCGTCCCGCTCTTCCGGCGCCAGCGCCCCTTCCAGGAAAATATCGAATTCGTCAGCCATTGCTGTCTCCGCTCCACATGTCGCGGCATTTGGCCTTCGCCCGCGCGACGATGGATTTCAAAGTGCCGAGCGGCAGGCCCAGCAATTCCGCCGCTTCGACATGCGTCCAGCCATGCCCTTCGCACAGGACCAGCGCCGCCCGTTCCGCTTCGCTCAGCCTCGACAGCATGTCGCCGACCTCGGCTGCGGCGCCCGGCGCCTCGGCGACAGGCGCATCCTGCTCCTCCGGGGTGCGCTGCCTGCGCAGCTGGTCGAGCCTGCACCGCCATGCGATCCGGGTGAGCCAGGTCGAATAGCGCGCCCGCCCGTAATATGGGCCCGCGAAACGCCAGGCCTTGATTAAAGCCTCCTGCGCGACATCTTCGGCATCGGCACCAGCCATCCGCGCGAGGATTGCGCGAAGCGGCCGCTCGTGCTTGCCGACCAGTGCGGCGAAGGCAGCGGAGTCGCCCCCCGCCGCCCGCCGCGAAAGCGCGAGGTCTTCCTCATTTTCCCTCGGCACGCCGCCCGGATCGCCGAATGATGTACAGGCGCAGCCATAGCGCCGTCCCGACGATCAGCGGGAAGAGCGCGCCGCCGATCGCATAATGCATCCAGGCCGGATCCCCGATCACCACGCTCGCCGCGATCATCGCGATTCCGACGGCGACCAGGATCGTCGAAAGCCGGTCGTCGCCGCCTTGCGGTCGCGGCTGCATGAGCTGCGCGATCAGTCCTTCGGCGCTCTCGGGGTTGCGATCGGCCACCCGGCGCACGGTCTTGTGCAGCACGACCGTCCCGACCAGCCGGACGAGATGGATGAAGCCAAGCACGATCGCCGAGATCACAGCGACCATGACGATCATTTCAGTTGCGGGCATTGTCGAAACTCCTGTCGTTCGGGAGCTTGGACGAGGAACTGTACGCCGCTGGATGAGCGGCGCGAAAAAAATTCTCGGGCTTTGACCTTACAGCCGCTCAGGGCCGATCAGAAGTTGTTCCCGCGATCGAAGGGATCGTGCCAGCGATCGACCGAGGAGCCGGTGTACCGATCGAAATTCCGGTAATCGCCGCTCCGGTCGGCCTGGTAGCGGTCGAAGCGCTCGTACCGGTCGCGGTCCGCATAAGCACGGTCGAGGCCCCGGCTGCGATCGTCGGCAGCGAACGTGGCCCGGCTCTCGATGCGCGCGATGCCGAGTTCCACGTCACTCACTTCCCTGGCGCCGAGGCCGTTAAGGCGGCTCTGAAGCCGGCGCGCCTGCTTGCGCAGCTCCTGCGCTTCCTCGCTGCCGATCGCACCGCGCTCGCGCAGCCTGTCGATCCGCGCGTAAAGGCCCGCGATGCGTGCGCGGAGCATGGTCGCGGTAGGATCGCGGTGCTGGCTGTAATGCGCCCGTCCCGCCGACGGAGCCGAATGACCTTGCGCGGCCAGAGGCGCAGCCGCGATAGCCGCACCGGCCGCAACGAGGACAAGAACAAGCTTACGCATCATCCTGCGCATATGCGCTCATTC
>CBHTSV010000027.1:0-4823 GCA_966095215.1 uncultured Sphingomonas sp.
TCGGTATAGAGCTTGAAGTGGTGGATCAGCGCTTCCATCGAGGTCTTCATTTCCGACCGTGACGGGGGAAAGACCTTCTGGTCGCGCGATCCGACCGGCCCCTTCGGCATCTGCTCGAGGCACTGGCGCATGATCCGAGCCGACTGGCGCACCTCCTCCACGCGCACCATGACTCGGTCGTAGCAGTCGCCGTTGGTCCCGACTGGCACGTCGAACTCCATCCGGTCATAGACCTCGTACGGCTGCGACTTGCGGATGTCCCACGGAACGCCTGCCGCGCGGATCATCGGCCCGGAAAAGCCCCAGGCGATCGCGTCCTCTTTCGACAGTTTGCCGATATCGACGTTGCGCTGCTTGAAGATGCGGTTGTCTGCGACGAGGCTGATTCCGTCTTCGAACAATTGCAGGCGGTGGTCGAGCCAGTCGCTCAAGTCGTCGAGCAGCTTCTGCGGCAAGTCGTAGCGCACGCCGCCGGCGCGGAAGTAATTGGCGTGCATCCGCGCGCCCGATGCCCGCTCGTAGAATTGCATCGTGTCTTCGCGCACCTCGAACAGCCACAGGTTCGGGGTCATGGCGCCATTGTCGAAGATATGGCTGCCGAGCTGGAGCATGTGGTTCGAGATGCGGGTCAGCTCCGCCATCAGCACCCGGATGTACTGGGCACGGATCGGAACCTCGAGGCCCATCAGCTTCTCGATGGCGAGGACGAAGCTGTGCTCCTGGCACATGGGCGAGACGTAATCGAGGCGGTCGAAGTAGGGCAGCGCCTGCGCGTAGGTCTTGTACTCGATCAGCTTCTCGGTGCCGCGATGGAGCAGCCCGATGTGCGGATCGATGCGCTCGACGATCTCGCCGTCCAGTTCCATGATGAGGCGAAGCACGCCGTGCGCCGCCGGATGCTGCGGGCCAAAGTTGATCGTGTAATTGCCCTGCTTCGCATCGCCAGCAGTCTGCGCTTCGGCCATGCCGACGCCCACCTCTACCGTGCGGGTGCGGGTGTCTGTCATGCCGCGCCTCCCTTGGGCTTCCTGGGAGCGGCTTTCCTTTTCGCGGCCTTCTTCGCAGGCTTTTTCTCTGCCGCGAGCGGCGGAGTGGGCGGCGGTGGCGCTGGAGACGGGGCCCCAGGTTCTTCGGGCGTCGCCTTTTCGTCGCCAGGCAGCCGATATTCCGGCCCTTCCCACGGCATCAGGAAATCGAAGGTGCGGAAGTCCTGCGGGAGCTGGACAGGCTCATAGATCACCCGCTTCTCGGCCTCGGAGTAGCGCAGCTCGACATGGCCGGTCAGCGGAAAGTCCTTGCGCTGCGGATAGCCTTCGAAGCCATAGTCGGTGAGAATGCGGCGGAGGTCCGGATTGCCGGCGAAGGTCACGCCGTACATGTCGTACACCTCGCGCTCGAGCCAGCCGGCAACGGGCCAAAGAGTCGTCACGGTCGGAACCGGCGTCGCCTCGTCGGTGGAGACCTTTACGCGCAGCCGGCGGTTCTTCGTCAGCGAGAGGAGCTGATAGACGACCTCGAATCGCTCCGGGCGGTCGGGATAATCGACGCCCGCAATCTCCATCAGCTGCTGATATTCACGGCCCGGAGTGTCGCGCAGGGCCTTGAGGACATTGGCGATCTCTTCCCGCTTCACTGTCAGCGTGACCTCGCCGACAGCTTCCTTGACGGCAAGGATGGCATCGCCGAGCACCTTCTTCGCGGCGTCGATCACCCCCGCATCGGAGGCTGTTCTGGGGACGTGCAGGGCGACCATCAGCGCTCAATCGTCCCTTCGCGGCGGATCTTCCGCTGCAATTGCAGGATGCCGTAGAGCAAAGCCTCCGCCGTCGGCGGGCAGCCGGGCACGTAAATATCGACCGGAACGATCCGGTCGCAGCCGCGCACCACCGAATAGCTGTAGTGGTAATAGCCACCGCCGTTGGCGCAGCTCCCCATGGAGATGACGTAGCGCGGCTCGCTCATCTGGTCGTAGACCCGCCGCAGTGGCGCGGCCATCTTGTTGCACAGCGTTCCCGCGACGATCATCACGTCCGACTGGCGCGGGCTCGCGCGCGGCGCCGCGCCAAATCTTTCAAGATCATAGCGCGGCATGTTCACATGGATCATCTCGACCGCGCAGCAGGCGAGGCCGAAGGTCATCCACCAGAGCGACCCCGTCCGCGCCCAGTTGAACAGGTCCTCGGTCGTCGTGACCATGAAGCCCTTCTGGTCGAGGCTCTGGCGAAGCTCTTCGAGGTGCTTCCGATCGACATCTCCGGGGACCAGACCCGCGAGACGCGTCAGCTCCTCCTCGCTCGGCATCCGGTCTTCGTTGGGGCGGAGCATTACTCCCATTCGAGCGCCCCCTTCTTCCACGCATAAGCGAGGCCGAGGCCAAGCTCGACGAGGAAGATCAGCATTGCGACCCAGCCGGTCCACTTGGTGAAGTCGAGACTGACCGCCCACGGAAACAGGAACGCCGCCTCGAGGTCGAACACGATGAACAGGATCGCGACCAGGTAGAAGCGGACGTCGAACTCGGCCCGCGCGTCCTCGAACGCGGGGAAGCCGCATTCATATTCGCTAAGCTTGGCCGGATCCGGCTTGTGCGTGCCCGTCAGCCGCGCGACGAGCATGGGCAGCACGACGAAGCCCGCGGACAAGCCGAGGGCGACGATCAGGAACAGCAGGATCGGCAGGTAGCCTGCGGCGACGCTTGCCAAGGGGGGACACTCCAAAACTCGAATTTCGCGGGGGCTTTAGGCCACACACCCGCATGCCGCAACACCGGGCGCCGTGGAAACAAGCTTAGCCGGTTTTGCAGCCTGCCGAGAGCGGGACAGCCACGATGTGTGCGCCGATACTTCGCCTGGATTCATCCTTGCCGATAACTTCCCATCCCGAGTCAGCAACAACAAGCAACCTCTTGCCATCGAAGGCGATTTGGGTCGGGTCCGGCAAGGTCAGGCCTCTTACAAGCTCGCCCGTTTCAATGCCGTTCGGACGCATTCGGATCGTCAGAACGCGCCCGGGAACCTCCCCATTATAGCCGCCGAGATAGAGGTTTCCGCAGCGGACGAGGCCATCGACGCCTCGCAGCGGCTTGCCGTCCTGTCGTGGCAGCCAGGTCGTCGCGGTCGTCTTGAGGTCGATGCGGCCGATCCCGCGCGCATAATCGGCGACAATCACCTCGGTGCCCGACTGGGCGAGGGCATTGCCTTGCGCGCTCTTGCCGGAGCCGGGGCGATTGATGGCCCGGAGGCCCGCTCGCCGCGCCGACAGCAATCCCCACACGAGGCCATTCTGGCTGTCGCTCGCGAAGATTCCACTTTGCGAGGCGGAGATATCGCCGGGGTGAAATGCGATGCCCTTCGGCACGAAACGATAGCGGAGCTTCCCGGCGGGCGAGAGGCCAACCACCGCTCCCCGCTCGCACTTGGCCATGCCGGCGATGCCAGGGCAGTCGGCGGCGATCCACAGGATCTTCCGGCCCCAATCCCATGCCAGACCAAGCGGGTGCAGGCCCTGCGGCAGCGTGGCGATCGTTCGGCAGCGTCTGGTGCAGGCAAGGATTTGCCGGTCGAGAACGCTCGACACCCAAATCGTCTCGCCGTCGGTCGCGACGCCTTCAACCAGCCTGTGCTTCGGATCGACAGTCAGCACCGTCTGCGGCTGCGCTGCGGCCACGGCTGCAGCGAGCAGCGCCGTAATCACCGAAGCGCCCCGGCGACAAGCTTTTGCAGCTTGGAGTGGATCGCGCTCGACCCCGCGACATATTCACGGCGCTCGAACGACCGGTCGGAGCCTCGATAATCGGTCACGAATCCACCCGCCTCCTTGACGAGCAATACGCCCGCCGCGGTGTCCCATGGATCGAGATCGTCTTCCCAGAAACCGTCCATTCGACCAGCCGCGACCCAGGCCAGGTCGAGGGAGGCAGCACCGAAGCGGCGCACTCCCGAGACCTGCGGGCCCACTGCGGAATAGATTTTAGCCCAACGAACAGGGTCGCTCCGCCCGCAATGCGGAATTCCGGTGCCGATCACCGTCTCGCTGAGATCGCGCCGGGCCGACACGCGCAACCGACCGTCGTGGAGCCAGGCGCCCCTTCCCTTCTCGGCCCAGAAGCTCTCGTCCGTCAGCGGCTGGTAGACGAGCGCGTGGCTGATCTCGGTTCCGCCGGCGGGCTTCCGCTCCTCGACTGCGATCGAGATGGCGAAGTGCGGCACGCCGTGGAGGAAGTTGGTCGTCCCATCGAGCGGATCGACGATCCAGCGCGGCTTGGCTGGGTTGCCCTCGATCTCGCCTGCTTCCTCAAGCAGCATGCCCCAGTCGGGCCGTGCATTGCGAAGCTCCTCGACTACTGTCTGCTCGGCTCTCTTGTCGGCCATGGAGACGAAGTCAGCCGGGCCCTTGCGGCTGACCTGCAGCTGCTCGACTTCGCCGAAGTCGCGCCTCAGCCGAGGCGCCGCCTTCCGCGCGGCGCGGGTCATGACGGTGATCAGGCCGGAGTGGGCGACCATGAGCTAGTCCGCGCGGCGGACATATTCCCGGTTGTAGACGTCGACCACGATCCGCGTGCCGGACGTGATGTGCGGCGGGACAAGGATCTTCACGCCATTGTCGAGCACCGCGGGCTTATAGGAGGAGCTGGCGGTCTGCCCCTTCACCACGGCGTCGGCCTCGACGATCGTCGCTTCGACCTGTTGCGGAAGCTCAACCGAGACCGGCTTCTCTTTGTACATGTCGAGCTTCACCTGCATCCCGTCCTGGACGAAGGCCGCCGCCTCGCCGCGCAAGTACACGGGCAGTGACACCTGCTCGGAGGAGTCGGTGTCCAAGAA
>CBHTSV010000028.1:0-4333 GCA_966095215.1 uncultured Sphingomonas sp.
AGTTGATCCACGCGGCGAGATAGGCGCCGATCAGAGTGCCCCCCGCAAGTCCTAACGGGATTCCGAGCGAGAAGATGGCAAGCGCCCGCGCCCGCCGTTGAGGCGGATAATAATCGGCGATCAGCGCATAGGAGGGCGCAACGCCGCCTGCCTCGCCAACCCCGACGCCCAAGCGATAGAGGAACAGCTGGCCGAAGCTCAGCGCAGTCCCGCACAAGGCAGTGAATCCGCTCCATACCGCCAGCGAACCCGCGATGACCCAGCTGCGCCGCGTCCGATCGGCGAGCAATGCGAGCGGTACGCCGAGCACGGAATAAAGGATGGCGAAAGCGAGGCCCGTGATCGCCCCGAACTCGGTGTCCGTCAGCTTGAGATCGGCAATGATCGATCCAGCGAGGATGTTGAGGATCGTCCGGTCGAGGAAATTGAAGATGTAGGCGAGGAGCAGAAGCGCGAGGACGAGCGAAGCATTGCGCGTGGGCCGCGAGGCGTTGGTGCTCACTTCAAACTCCCGAGCAGCTGGACGAGGCTGTTCACGTCCTCTCCATCCTGGTAGATTCCAAATCCGATCCTCAGCACGTCGCCACGGACGTCGGTGATGCAATTCTGCGCCTTGAGCTCGGAATACCAGCGCTGAGCCTCCGGGCTTCGGAAGGCGAGAAAGCGTGCATGTGGACTGCCGTCCAGCGGATTGAGAAGCTCGGCGGATCTAAAAGCGGTACCCGCGGTCGCCGCGAGCAGCTGCTCCTGGAGCGCTGCAACGTGGCGCGAGATGCGCGCGGTCGTAAGCCCGTTTTCGGCCAGCATTCGGCGCACGGCGGTGAACCGATACAGCGCCGACGGGTCGAAGGTCGCGCCGAGGAAGCGGCTCGCGTCCTTCGCATAGCCGACGCTGCCCGGCGGAAGGCTCAAATCCTCGAATTCGGCGAACCAGCCGGTGACCGGCGGGCGCGGCCCGAAACCGGCCGGAGCATGCATGAACGCACAGCCCTCTCCCGACATCGCATATTTGTAGCCCCCGCCGAGATAAAAGGCGGTTCGTGCCGGCATCTCACCGAACGGTCCGTCGATCGCCATGAAGGCATGATAGCCGTCGATCACGACCCACGGGCCCTCCGGTCGCCCATGCGCCGCCAGCTCCGCCACATGGTCGAAACGCCGTCCGCTGCCGAACAGCACCTGGCTGACGAAGATGAAATCGTGCGCTCCGCTTCGTGCAGCAGCGACGAACCGCTCGGAGAAGCTGTCGAACGGCTCCGTGGCGATGCGATCGACGGCGACCCAGCCTTCCTCTTCCCACCGCGCGAATTGCCGCCGGGCGCTGTGGAACTCCCCGTCGGAGGTGAGCAGCTTCAGCGGCCCCGGCGAGCGCCGTGGAGCAGCGGTAACGAGCCGGACAAGAAAGTCGTGAGTGTTGGACGAGAAGACCACCGAGTCGCGCTGGCCGGTGCCAAGCTCGGCCGCGACTTCGGCCTGAGCCTCGGGCCAGACCTGGTCCATCACCTCGTCCCACTTGCGGTCGGCGAGCCTCGCCGCGTCGTTCCACGCCTGCACATGCCGCTCGAAGCTCGCATCGGGCCAGAGATGATGGCTATGCGCGGCGAAGTGCAGCCGCCCGGGATCGGCCGACAGGCTTCGCGAGAACAGCTCCTTGAAACTCAAAGATCGGTCCTCAGCGCCCAAAGCTCCGGGAAGACGCGCTTGTCGAGCGTGGAGCGAAGATAGGGCGCGCCCGCCGAGCCGCCCGTCCCCTTCTTGTTGCCGATGATCCGCTCGACCGTCAGCACGTGCTTGTGCCGCCATGCCGCGAGCGCATCGTCGATGTCGACCAGCTTTTCGGCAAGCTCGTAAAGCTCGAACCAGCGCTCTTCGTCGCGATAGACTTCCAGCCAGGCCAGAGCGATCGCATCCACCGACCGGTCGCCGAGGTCGAACCCAGCCCGTTCGAGCGCTCCGTGCGACGCCTCGCGGAGGCTCGGCTCAGACAGCGCCTGCTGCAAAGCGGCGCGGAGCGCGCTGCCCGTGTCATATTGGTTGAGGAAGTTGGGCTCCTTGAGCCCGAGGCGGAACTCGATCTCACGGAACTGCTCCGACTGGAAACCCGAGGCGGTGCCGAGCACGTGACGAAATTTCAGGTAATCGACCGGCGTGAGCGTCGAGAGCACGTCCCATGAGAGCGTCATCACCGCCTGGATTCGGCTGATGCGCGCCATCGCCTTGTAGGCTTCGGCGAACCGGTCCTGCTCCACGAGGCTGATGGCGAGCCGAAGCTCGTACAGCATCTCCTTCATCCACAGCTCTTTGGTCTGGTGGATGACGATGAACAGCATCTCGTCATGAAGGTCCGAGAGCGGCTGCTGCGCCGAAAGGAGCTGGTCGAGCTTCAGATAGTCGGCATAGGTGATGCCGGCGGGCGTCGCGGTCATCCGCAACGCTTAGGCGAAACTGATCAGGCTAGGAAGGATCGCCGCTTCAGTAGCCCGGGCCGGCCGGACCCGCCGCGCCGACGGTGCCGATATTGCCGAACAGCTCTTCGAAGAAGCTCTTCTCGCGACCAAGCGTCGGTGTCTTGCGCTTCGCCGGTTCGATCGACGCGACGAGCTCCTTGCCCGTTTCACGCACCGAGGTGACGTTGCCGGCCTGGTCGAAGGCGATGTGCAGGGTCGTCTGCTTGCGGACGCGCGGGTTGGTGAAGCCGAGCTGCTTGGTGTCGCGACCGACATAATACCAATCGTTCGGAGTGAACTCTCCGGTAAAGGATGGACGTCCGAGAAGCTTTTCAACCGACGCCTTGTTGTCGACGCCGGGCTGGATCGAGCTTGCAAGTTGCGGGTCGATGACCGCGCCCTTATGCGCCAGAACGCCGGTGCAGCCGCTCAGCAGCATTGCCGCAGCGAGTGCCGTCGGTAGTTTGAGCAGCGCAACCTTCATGCTTTTAAAAACCTCTCTTCGGACGACGCGTGGCCCGCGTGACGGCGCCCTGCTTGCCTGCCGGGGCGCCAGCGTCAATAAGCCGGGCCGAAGCAGAGGCGCAAGCCTTGCCGGTACGGACCCTATGCTCAAGTTCCTGTTCCCCAGATTAACGCCCGCCCCCCGTCGCGGAATCGCCCTGTTCGATGCCGTCACGGCGAAGGCCCGGGAGGCGCACTGGTATGTGTGGGGCGCAGTTCCCGACACGATCGACGGCCGGTTCCGGGTGCTGGCCACGATTGCCGCCCTCGCGATCGTCAGGCTCGAGGGGGAAGGCGAGGCCGGCGATTTGCTGTCGGTCGCTCTGACCGAGCGATTCGTCGAGGTGATGGAGTCGGAGCATCGCGAGCTGGGGCTCGGCGATCCCAAGCTCGGCCGGACCGTGCGCAAGCTGGTCGGCTCGCTCGCCAGGCGCGTCGAGCTGTGGCGTTCGGCGGTGGCGGGCGAGGCGGACTGGAACGACGCCGCCCGACAGAGCCTTTATACCGACGAGATTGCGCCCGAGGCTGTGGACGACGCCATCACTTCGCTCCGCACGCTCTGGAGGAAACTGCAGGCGCTGGACAGCCAGGCGCTCGCCGAAGGACGCCTCGAGTGACCGATCGCTTCGCGCATCATCTGAAGCTCGACCGCATCTGCGATGGCGAACGGCTGGACCTCGTCGCGGACGAGGCCGAGCGGCAGGCGATCGCACGACGCCTCGACCTGAATGGCCTCGACCGCCTCGAAGCCCATGCGGTCCTCTCGCGCAAGGGAGAGATCGTTCGCGCCGAAGGGCGGCTGCAGGCGAGCCTCGAGCAAAGCTGCGTCGTCACCAACGATCCCGTGGCCAGCCATGTCGACGAACCATTCAATCTGATGTTCACCCCCGAGCCGGAAAGCTGCGGACCGGACGCGGAAATCGAACTCGGCGAGACCGACTGCGATGTTGTCTTTTACGACGGAGGCGCGATCGACCTCGGAACCGCCATCGCCGATACTCTGGCGCTCAGCATCGACCCGTACCCGCGAAGCGCGGGCGCCGACGCTGCGCTCAAGGAAGCAGGCGTGATGAGCGAGGCGGAGGCAAGCCCGTTCGCGGCGCTCGCGAAGCTCAGGAAGAGCGAGTCCTAGAAGGGAACGTCGTCGTCCAGATCGGTGTCGAACGCGGCCGGCTGCGGACGCGACTGGGTCCGCTGCGGCGCGCCGCCGCCGAAATCATCGCCGCCGAAGTCCTCGTTGAAGGCCCCACGTCCGCCGCCTGCTCCCTCGCGGCTGTCGAGCAGCACCAGCTCGCCGCGGAAGCGCTGGAGGACGATCTCGGTCGTGTAACGGTCGTTCCCCGACTGATCGGTCCATTTGCGGGTCTGCAGCTGGCCCTCGA
>CBHTSV010000029.1:0-6135 GCA_966095215.1 uncultured Sphingomonas sp.
TAGAGCGCCTTCTGCCGCTGCTCGTTCTCCGGCGGATAGAAATTGTCGATCCCTCCAGCGATGACACCGACCGTCCCTGTCTCGAACGCGCCGTCATGAGCCGCGCTGTCAATGCCCCGGGCGAGACCAGAGACCACGAGGAGATCCTGCCGGCCGAGATCGTGCGCAAGGCCCCGCGCGAACCTGCATGCGGCAGCCGACGCATTGCGCGCGCCCACAATAGCGACGGCCTGCCTGTCGAGCAGGTTGAGATTGCCCTTGGTCGTCAGCAGCGGCGGTGCGTCCTCGAGCTCCGCCAGCAGCCGCGGATACAATCCCTGCCCGAGGACAAGATATTTCGCGCCGAGCTTCTCGACTTTCGCGATCTCGCGCTCGGCATTCTCGCGGCTGCACAGGGCCGGAGCCTTGCCGCCACCGCGCCGGGCCAAATCGGGCACGGCTGCGAGAGCGGCGGCCGGACTGCCGAAGCGCGCAACGAGTTGTCGGTACGTTACAGGACCGATCCCGGGCGTTCGAACCAGCCTCAGGCGGTCGATCAGGTCATCGCTCACTTCGTCTTTACGCCTACTCTCGGTTCTGTGCCCGCACGGAGTCGGACGATATTCTCTCGGTGCTTCCAAATGATCAGCAATGCGAAAGCGGCGAGCATCGGGACGAGATCGCGCTCGCCGAAGAAGTAGGCCGTGATCGGCGCGCTCAGCGCGGCCGCCATCCCGGAGAGCGACGAAATGCGGACCGTCAGAAACAGTCCAAGCCACACGATCGCGTAGACAAGCACGCCCGCTAGAAACCACAGCCCGAGCAGGATGCCGAGGAGCGTCGCGACCCCCTTTCCGCCCCGGAACTTCAGCCAGACCGGGTAGAGGTGGCCAACCAGTGCTCCCGCGGCGGCGTAGCGTTCGGCGAGATCGTTGAGCGGATCGGCAAAGAGCATGCGGGCGACCAGGATAGCGGCCGTAGCCTTCAGGCAGTCGAGCACGACGGTGAGCGCCGCTAGCCACTTGCTTCCGGTCCGAAGCACGTTGGTCGCTCCGATATTGCCGGAGCCGATCTCCCTTATGTCCCCCTTGCCCGCCAGCTTCGTCAGGATCAGGCCGAACGGAATCGACCCGAGCATATAGCCGAGCGCCAGGGCAAGGAGCATGTCGCGGGTCATTTCGGCGGTGGTAGCAAACCCGAAGCCGTGCGCAACTTGCGGCTATTGCATCTCCGCGCCACAGAGCCGCGGTGGACGCAAACGCCCCCATCCTCTTCTTCGATTCCGGTGTCGGCGGCCTTTCGGTGCTCAAGCCGACGCGCGAGCTGCTGCCCAACGCCCCAATCGTCTATGCCGCCGACAGCGCCGGCTTTCCCTATGGCAAACGAACCGAGGCGGAGATCGCGAGCCGCGTCCCGGCGCTCCTCGGCCGGCTAGTCGAGCGGTTCCACCCTCGCCTTGCCGTAATCGCCTGCAACACCGCCTCGACCATCGCGCTCGATCACGTCCGCATGGCGCTCGACCTGCCGGTTGTCGGCACGGTGCCGGCGGTCAAGCCCGCGGCAGAGATGTCGAAAACCCGAGTGATCGGGGTACTGGGTACCGAGGCGACAGTGCGCCAGCCCTATGTCGACGATCTCGCCGTGAAATTCGCATCAGACTGCACCCTCATCCGCCACGGCTCGCCCGAGCTGGTCGAGCTGGCCGAAGCCAAGCTCGCCGGCGAGGAGGTCGGCGTCGATGCGGTCCGCGCGGCCGCTCGACCGATGTTCGACGCACCGCATGGCGACCGGATCGATACCGTGGTCCTCGCCTGCACCCACTTTCCGCTGTTGGCGGAGGAGCTGACGGCCGCGTTCGCTGGTGTGGCCTACGTCGATGGTGGCCCCGGGATCGCCCGGCGCATCTTTTATCTCACGCAGGACCAGCCCTGGCCGTCGGAGCCGCCCACTGGGATCGCGCTCTTCACCGGCGCGGCTCGCGAGCCGCTGCTCAACTCCTTGGCCGCCTACGGCCTCTCGGAGGTGCAGAGCCTCTAGTTGCGAGTCGTTCGCAATGGAATTGCCCGGGGCCGCTCGCTAAAGGGCGCGAAAGCGAGACTAGCCTTGGATTATAACCGGATATTCAAATCGGCGATCGAGCGGCTCCACGACGAGGGCCGGTATCGCGTGTTCATCGACATCCTGCGCACCAAGGGAAGCTTCCCCAACGCGCAATGCTTCGGCGGGAATGGCCCAAAGCCGATCACGGTCTGGTGCTCTAACGACTATCTTGGGATGGGCCAGCATTCGGCTGTCGTCGAGGCGATGGAGAAGGCGCTGCACGAGGTCGGCGCCGGCTCGGGCGGAACGCGCAACATCAGCGGCAATACGCACTATCATACCGAGCTCGAAGCCGAACTTGCCGACCTCCACGGCAAGGAAGGCGCTCTCATCTTCACCTCCGGCTACGTGTCGAACGAGGCCGCGCTATCGACGCTCGGCAAGCTGCTTCCCGGCTGCGTGATCTTCTCGGACGAGCTCAACCACGCTTCGATGATCGCGGGCATCAAGAACAGCGGCTGCGAAAAGCGCGTGTTCCGCCACAACGACCTGGAGCATCTGGAAGAGTTGCTCGCGGCCGAGGATGCCGAGACGCCTAAGCTAGTCGCCTTCGAGAGCGTCTATTCGATGGACGCCGACATCGCGCCGATCGCGGCGATCTGCGACCTTGCGGACAAGTATAATGCGCTGACCTACCTCGACGAGGTCCACGCGGTCGGCATGTACGGCGATAGAGGCGGTGGAATATCCGAGCGCGACAATGTCGCCGACCGGCTGACGATCATCGAGGGCACGCTGGGCAAGGCGTTCGGAGTGATGGGCGGCTATATCGCGGCCGACCGGATGATCGTCGACTGCATCCGCAGCTACGCGCCGGGGTTCATCTTCACGACGTCGCTGTCGCCCGTGCTGGTCGCCGGAGCGCTGGCCAGTGTCCGCCACCTCAAGCAATCGTCCGAGGAGCGACGCGCGCAGCAGGAAGCCGCGGCCATGCTCAAGGCCAAATTCGCCGCGGCCGGGCTCCCCGCCCTGCCGAGCGTCACCCACATCGTTCCGCTGCTGGTCGGCTGCCCGGTCAAGGCGAAGCGGATCAGCGACATCCTGCTCGCCGAGTACGGGTTGTACGTCCAGCCGATCAATTTCCCGACGGTACCGCGCGGCACCGAGCGCCTGCGCTTCACGCCCGGCCCGCAGCATACGGCCGAGATGATGGACGAGCTGACGAATGCGCTCGTCGAGATCTGGAGCCGCGAGGACATCAGCCTGGCGGCTTGAGGCTGTCCTACAGCACGTCAATTCGACTAAGCTCGGATCAGGATGGATTCGCGCCACAATCCCAGTCGCTCAGCCTCTATCAAAAGCGTGGTTATGTTCTCGAAAATGGCGCCAAACCGCGAGACTTTAGTGAACGTAAGCGCGGTGGCGCTTGAAGGCATGGCAGGTTAGACAACAGGCTATGCGCATCGCACTCGCCGCCGACCACGCCGGCTATCTGCTGAAGGATGAACTCGCCCACTGGCTGAGCGAGCAGGGGCATGAGGTGACCGACCTCGGCACCAACGGGCCGGAGAGCGTCGATTATCCGGAATATGGCAGGCGTCTCGCCCATGCGGTCGCGTCGGGCGAGGCCGAGCGCGGCATCGCGGTCTGTGGCTCCGGTATCGGCATCTCAATCGCGGTGAACCGCGAGCCGAAGTGCCGCTGCGCCCGCGTCGATGACCCGCTGTCGGCCCAGCTCGCCCGCGAGCATAATGACGCGAATGTGCTCGCGCTCGGCGGCCGCCTCATTGGCAATGACATGGCGAAGGCCTGCGTGCTGGCCTTCCTCGGCACCGATTTCGCCGGCGGGCGCCACCAGCGCCGCGTCGATCAACTTTCCCAGGAACTGCAGGACAGCGACTGATGGCCACCGCCGCCGATCTCGACCAGAAACAGAGTTACCGGGTCCCGCACGGCTTCTTCACGAGTGGGCTCAGCGAGATCGATCCCGCCGTTGAAGACGCCATTCACGACGAGCTCCGCCGCGAGCAGACGCAGATCGAGCTGATCGCCTCGGAGAATATCGTGAGCCGCGCAGTGCTCGAGGCGCAGGGCTCGGTGCTCACCAACAAATATGCGGAGGGCTATCCTGGCCGCCGTTATTACCAGGGCTGCGCACCCTCGGACGCCGTCGAGACGCTCGCGATCGAGCGGGCGAAGAAGTTGTTCGGCTGCCAGTTCGCCAACGTCCAGCCTCACTCGGGCGCCCAGGCCAATGGCGCGGTCATGCTAGCGCTCACGAAACCCGGCGACACGATCATGGGCCTGAGCCTCGCTGCAGGCGGCCACCTGACCCACGGCGCTCCGCCGGCGCAGTCGGGGAAATGGTTCAACGCCGTGCAGTACGGCGTGCGGCCTGACGATCACCTCGTCGACCACGATGAGCTCGAGCGCCTCGCGAAGGAGCACAGGCCGAAGCTGATCATCGCCGGCGGCTCGGCCTATCCACGGCATTTCGACTTCGCCCGCTTCCGGCAAATCTGCGATGAGGTCGGCGCGATCTTCCTCGTCGACATGGCTCATTTCGCGGGCCTGGTTGCGGCAGGAGAGCACCCCTCGCCTTTCGGCCATGCGCATGTCGTGACCACGACCACTCACAAGACGCTGCGCGGGCCTCGCGGCGGGATGGTCCTGACCGACGACGAGGAGATCGCGAAGAAGATCAATTCGGCGGTTTTTCCCGGCCTTCAGGGCGGCCCGCTCATGCACGTGATCGCGGCCAAGGCGGTCGCCTTCGGGGAGGCGCTGCAGCCTGAATTCAAGACCTACGCCAAGGCGGTGATCGCCAATGCAAAAACCCTCGCGAACCGACTGAAGGAGCGCGGCGCCGATCTCGTTGCCGGCGGCACCGACACGCACCTGGCGCTCGTCGATTTGCGGCCACTCGGTCTCACGGGCAAGGACGCCGACGAAAGCCTCGAGCGAGCCGGCATCACCTGCAACAAGAACGGTGTGCCCTTCGATCCGCTGCCGCCGGTCAAGACCAGTGGCATCCGCGTCGGCTCTCCCGCGGGCACCACTCGCGGCTTCGGCGAGGCTGAGTTCCGCGACATCGCCGACATGGTCGCGGACGTCCTCGACGGTCTTGCAAAGAACGGCATCGAAAATAACGGCGCCGCCGAGCAGGCGGTGAACGAGCGCGTTCGCGAGCTCTGCGCGCGCTTCCCCATCTATCAGGGATAAGGAATGCGCTGCCCATTCTGCGCGCACGAGGACAGCCAGGTTAAGGACAGCCGGCCGAGCGAAGATGGCGCGGCGATCCGCCGCCGCCGCCAGTGCGAGGCCTGCGGCGCTCGCTTCACGACCTTCGAGCGCGTGCAGCTGCGCGATCTGACTGTGGTCAAGAAGAACGGCGAGCGAGAGCCGTTCGACCGCGACAAGCTAGCGCGTGCGATCGGCCATGCGACACGAAAGCGCGACATCGATCCCGCGAAGATCGACAGGCTCGTGAGCGGCGTCCAGCGGCAGATGGAAACGATGGGCGATGAGGTCTCGACCGCGCGGATCGGCGAGGCCGTGATGGCGGGATTAAAGGCTCTCGACCATGTAGCCTACATAAGATTTGCCAGTATCTACAAGGATTTCAGCGATCCTGGTGACTTCGCCGAGATTGCCGGCGAGGTCCGCGACGAGGCACCCGCCAAGGCTTCGTCGAAGCCCGAGCCGTCACCGCCGGACCGCCTACTTTGAACCGACGCATGTCCTGTTTTTCCGCTCGTCCTGAGGAGGGACTGAGCACCTCCGGACTTGATCCGGGGGTGTCGAAGGCCCGTCTCGAAGGACCGCAATGAGCTTTTGGGCATACATGCTTAGGTGCGCCGACGGGAGCTATTACGTCGGACACACTGATAACCTCGAGGTGCGCATCGGAGCCCATCAATCGGGACTGATCGAAGGTTACACGCAAAAGCGGCGACCTGTAGCACTCGTATGGAGCCAGGATTTTGGCGATCGCGATGAAGCGTTCAGGGCGGAGCGGCAGATCAAGGGCTGGAGTCGGGCAAAAAAGGAGGCCCTAATCCGCGGCGACTGGGCAGCAATCCAGCGCCTTGCCAGCCGTTCTGCCGTCCTTCGAGA
>CBHTSV010000030.1:0-3243 GCA_966095215.1 uncultured Sphingomonas sp.
TGAGGGGAAGTGCTGCGGGCAAGAGAGCGTTCCTCCCGGCCGCAGGCGGGGGAGGGAACCAGCGAAGCTGGTGGAGGGGTAGATTGTCTTGGCATCTTTTACCCCTCCGGCATTGCCTCTGCGGGGAATGGTTCCCCTCCCCACCGGCTTCGCCAGCAGGGAGGAACGATTGCGATTTGCGAGTCGGGCGAAAAAGAGATCGTGCAGCGCTACGAAACACGGCCGGACTGCTGAGTCTTGCTACCTAACAATCAGAGGCAGATGCTGCGGGCGCATGCGGCGTGCCGTCGTGTGCCAACACGGGGGACGAACAATGCCGATCACCGCCTTCAGCAGCGTCGCCGACGGCGTCGAGCCAAGCCGAAGGAACCGCGACCACTTCGTCGTCAAAACAAATATCGAAGATGGCGGACCGTGGATTCCCTACGCAGATGGAGTGTGGATCCAACCCTGCTGCTTCGATGTTACATCAGGAGGGTTCAGCGTTCTCCTGAGGGGGCTGCCCGGCGCTCAGCTTGGCGTTCACTATCATGTAGGAACTGTACGCGGTTACACGTTGCAGGGTCGCTGGCGCTATCTTGAGCATGACTGGGTCGCGGGCCCCGGCGCTTTCATCTATGAGCCGGCGGGCGAGGCGCATACGCTCGTAATCGCCGACGATTCACCCGAGCCGGCGTTGATCTTCTTCGTCGTCGAAGGCGGCCTCATCTACCTGGACAAGGCAGAAGGCGGCGGGTTTGCGGCCTATGAAGACGGCTTTTCGCTGCTTGAGCTGACGCGCAATCATTATCAGCAGGCGGGTCGCGATGCCCGCCAGCTGGATCTCCTCATTCGTTAGTCCCCACGAGCTAATGTCCGCTTTCCACAAAGCGATATTAGGAACGACTAGCCTCGTCCGGGGCCCCGCAAGAAAAACATCAGGTAGACCAGCCGCCCGTTCTCGAGGGAATCGCCGAAGCCCGGGCCGGCCGTATGCCAATATTGCGGCTGCAGCAGGATGAGCCGGTTGAAGCGCATCGGCACCGTCATGGTCAGCTCCCACTTCGAGCGGTCGAGCGCGTCCTTCTCGAGGATCTCCTTCTTGATCTCGTCATACGAGGAATAGCCGGCTTCCCTGAGCGCGTCGGGAGTCAAAGGCAGGTGATCGGTCTGGGTCGGGATGTGGCGGAAGAATTCGGTGCCGCCCTGGCAATCCTCGGGACGGCTGAGGAAAAGAATCCCCGACCAGTGGCTCTGGTCGATGTGGATCCGCGCGGGCTTATCGTTGTGGGAGGCGAGCGAAACGCGGCAGCTGCCGTGGGAGAAATCCTGCGTCCAAGGGGCGCGGACGGGTTCGTAGACGAGCCGCGAGACGATCTGGTCGAGGCCCTCGATATTGATCTTCTCCGACGAATTGAGGCCCGGGTAGCGGCCCTCGACCTGGTAGGTGAGGCCGAGCGCCTGCTGGCGCACCTGCTCGGGATTGCGGAGGAAGTCGTCGATGACGATTACGTGGGGGATCATGGGGCCGCGACAGTAGCGGCGCGAAGGAGAAGCGCAAACCGCGGCGCTTGCCGCTCTCCCGAGGCGCGGCTATCGCGCGCCGCATCATGTCAGTGACGAACGAACAGGTCCGCCATATCGCGCGGCTCGCCCGGATCGCCATGAGCGACGAGGAGATCGAGCGGGTGGCGCCCGAGCTCAACAATATTCTCGGCTGGGTCGAGCAGCTGGGCGAGGTGAACACGGACGGAGTCGAGCCGCTGACGGCGGTGATCGAGCAGAAACTGCGGCTGCGCGAGGATGCGGTGACGGACGGCGACATTCGCGACGACGTGCTCGCCAATGCTCCGGACGCGCAGCATGGTTTCTTCGCCGTGCCGAAGGTGATCGAGTGATGGGTACACCTCACTCGTCATTCCCGCGAAAGCGGGAACCTAGAGTTTTCTTTTCTAGCTGGGTCCCCGCTTTCGCGGGGATGACGAAGTAGATGTCTGAGCTGACCTCAAAAACTATCGCCGAGCTGCGCGAGGGCTTTGTCGGCGGCGAATTCACGGCGCGCGAGATTGCGGAGGCGTACAATGGCGCCATCGAAGCGGCGAAGCTGCTGAATGCCTACACCGTCACCACACCGGAGGATGCGCTGGCCGCGGCGGATGCGGCTGACAAGGCGCGTGGGAATGGCGAACTTCCGCCGCTCGCGGGCATTCCGCTCGGGATCAAGGACCTGTTCGCGACGAAGGGCGTGGACACTACGGCGGGAAGCCGGATCCTGAAGGACTTCAAGCCGACTTACGAAAGCACGGTCAGCGCCAACCTGCGCAAGGCCGGCGCAGGCATGCTCGGCAAGCTCAACATGGACGAGTTCGCCATGGGCTCGTCGAACGAGACGAGCGCGTACGGGCCGGTGATCAGCCCGTGGCGCCGCAAGGGAAGCAACGTCGGGCTCACTCCGGGCGGGTCGTCTGGCGGATCGGCGGCAGCGGTCGCGGCGGAGATTGCGGCGGGGGCGACGGGGACGGATACGGGCGGATCGATCCGGCAGCCGGCGGCGTTCGCGGGCATCTGCGGGATCAAGCCGACCTACGGGCGCTGCTCGCGATGGGGCATCGTCGCCTTCGCGAGCTCGCTTGACCAGGCGGGGCCAATGGCGAAGACGGTCCGGGACTGCGCGATCCTGCTGGAGGCAATGGCGGGATTCGATCCCAAGGATTCGACGTCGCTCGACCTTCCGGTGCCGCAGTGGGAGAAGAATCTATCGAGCGATCTCAACGGCAAGCGCGTCGGAATTCCCAGGGAATATCGCATCGACGGAGTGCCGGCCGAGATCAACGCGCTCTGGGACCGTGGCATCGAATGGCTGAGGGACGCGGGTGCGACGGCGGTCGAGATCAGCCTGCCACACACCAAATATGCGCTGCCGACCTATTACATCATCGCGCCGGCGGAGGCCTCGTCCAACCTCGCGCGCTATGACGGCGTGCGATATGGCCTGCGCGAGGAGGGCGAGGGCCTCAACGGCATGTATTCCGCGACGCGCGAGGAGGGGTTCGGCGCGGAGGTGAAGCGGCGGATCATGATCGGCACATATGTGCTTTCGGCGGGCTTCTACGACGCTTATTTCACCAAGGCGCAGAAGGTGCGGGCGCTGATCAAGCAGGACTTCCGCCGCGCGTTCGAGCAGTGCGATGTGATCCTGACGCCGACCGCTCCGTCAGCCGCGTTCGGGATCGGCGAGACGACCGACCCGCTGGCGATGTATTT
>CBHTSV010000031.1:0-2242 GCA_966095215.1 uncultured Sphingomonas sp.
TCGATTCGATGATCACGGCGAGGAGCAAATACAATAGCGGCAGGCGCCTGAAGCTCGCGGGGATGTACCCGATCGTCGAGGGCTACAAGGGTGCGATCTCGCCGGGCTATTTCTTCCATTTCGAGGACCCGCTGCAGTTCAATCAGATCAACGTGAGTCTCAGCGCATCGCCGTTCGATCATTTCAGGACCAAGGACCGCTTCCACGCCACGGCCGAGCTGAAGTCCATCAACTGGGACATCGTCTTCAAGCACAATGGCGCCGATTTCTACGACCTGTTCGGGCCTGTCGAGCGGAGCCTGCGCGGCAATTCGCTCAGCATCAAATACGACAAGACTAAGATCTACGACCCGCCACGGCAGCTCGATCTGTTCGGGTCGGCCGCCATCTACACCGGCCTCGAAAGGCTGCCGAACGCGCAGAACATCCCCAGTCCGAGCAGCGTCGCTTCGTTCGAGGCGGGCGCGAAGTACACCAATACGCGCAAGGCGCTGGGCGGAGTGGACCACGAGAAAGGCATCGAGTGGCGCGCGCTCGCGGACCTCGATTATTCGCCGAACGAATCTCTCGTCTTTCCGAAGATCTACGGCGGCATCGACTATGGCATCCCGCTGCCGATGCCGAACAGCTCCGTCTGGTTCTACGCTCACGGCGGCCTCGGCTGGGGTGAGCGCTTGCACCCGCTCGCGGCTTATTATTTCGGGTCATTCCGCAACAACTACGTCGATAACCGGCCCGAGAAGCGCTACCGCGAGATGGAAAGCTTCCCCGGCTTCGAGATCGACGAGATCGCGGCACGCAAGTTCGCCAAGCTGACGGGTGAGGTGAACCTGCCGCCGGTACGCTTTGCCGAGGTCGGCACTCCACTCATTTACCTGAGCTATATCCGGCCGGCCGTGTTTGCCGGAGCGATGGCAACCGAAAGTCCAGAGGAGGGCGGCCATCATTATTTCGACGTCGGCGCGCAGCTCGACCTCAACTTCACAATCGCTCTGCGCCTGCCGATGGTCCTCTCCGTCGGCGCGGCGCGGGGTTATGCCGATGGCGATAAGCGCAAGACGGAATGGATTGCATCGCTGAAGATCATGTAATCAAACTCACGACATGTTTGCGCTCCAGGCCACTCACTGGCTCCTTGCCCTGGTGCCGGTGCTTCTCATGCTGGCGCTGTTCGTCTGGTTCGACGCGTTCAAGCTGATGAGCCTACGCGAGATCCTCGTGTTGCTGGCGCTGGGCGGCGTCGGCGCGATTGCCTCCTATCCGGTCAGCGGGCGACTGCTCGACGCGCTGCCGATCGGCTTCTCCAGTTACAGCCGGTTCGTCGCACCCTGGATCGAGGAAGCGATCAAGGGCGTGCTCGTCGTCTTGCTGTTCCGGTTCAACAAGATCGGCTTCAAGCTCGATGCAGTCATTACGGGCTTTGCGATTGGAGCGGGCTTCTCGGTCGTCGAGAATATCATCTATCTGATCCGACTGTCAGAATATGGCGCCGGGACCTGGCTCGTGCGCGGACTTGGAACGGCGGTGATGCATGGGACGACGCTCGCGATCCTGGCCGCGACCGCCCATGAATTCGCCGAGAGGGAGACGCGCGAGGCCGCGAGCGATTATGATTTCAACCTGCTTTGGTTCGTGCCCGGCTATCTCGCCGCGGTCGCGATCCATCTGGCCTTCAACCAGTTCCCCGAAAAGCCTCTCGTCGCGATGCTTGGAATATCGCTGTTCGCGCCGGTCGCGATTCTTGGCATCTTCCAGTTCGGCACGACTGAAGCGGAAAAATGGCTCAGGGAGGAAAACGGGAAGCACCAGGCGCAGGTCGCGGCCTTGCAAGGCGGCGACTGGCCCGCCGGACGCAGCGGCCGGCGCGTTGCCGCTTTTGCGGCCCGGCTCGCGCCCGAAGTCGTTGGCCAAATCCGGCGATATTGGGAGGTGCTGGCCTGGCTGGTCGCGGAGGCTGAAGAAACGCTGCTTGAGGAGTCGGCCGGCGACGCCGAGTTCAATCGCGACAAAATCAGGTCCGCCTTCGCGGAGCTGGATTCGCTCAGGCGCGCCATGGGGGCGAGCACCTACGCCCAGCTCAGCCGTCTCCTGCCGTTCAGCCGTAACGATTATTGGGAATTATCGGAGCTCAAGCAGCGCATCAGCCGCGGCTGAGCGCGATGGATGGAAATCTGCGAAGCTCCGTCAGGAGCGAAGCAGGATGGCGGAGAGGGTGGGATTCGAACCCACGGTACGGTTGCCC
>CBHTSV010000032.1:0-3634 GCA_966095215.1 uncultured Sphingomonas sp.
GCCGGCGGGGCGATGGACATATCGCGGGGGATGGGCGTGACCAAGATCAGCGTATCGCTTCCGCTGGCGGGGAAAGCGGCATGAAGATCCTGCTCGCCGACGATCATCCCATGATCCGCACCGCGATCGAGGTGCTGCTCCGCGACACCAGATATGAGATCGCGACGACCGCCGCTTCCGGCGAGGAGACCCTCCGGAAGGTGCGCGAACTGCAGCCGGATGTCCTGCTGCTCGATCTCAGCATGCCCCACGGCAACGGGATGGAGGTGATCCGCACGCTCCACGCGAATGGCGGCTCGCCGCGTATCGTCATCCTCACGGCCGCGATCGACGATTCCTCGCTCATCGAGGCCGGCGCGCTGGGCGTGAAGGGGATGGTCCTCAAGAACAGCGACCCGGCCTATCTGCTCGAATGCCTCGACCGCGTGAGAGCCGGCGGGACGTGGATCGACCCCGAGCTCAGCGCCCGCGCGCAGGAGCTGACCGAAACCTACGGCGAGGCGCGGCGGCCAGCGCTCGCTCCGCGCGAACGCCAGCTGATCCGCTTCGTCCGGCAGGGCCTTCGCAACCGCGAGATCGCGAAGGAGCTCGGGGTGACCGAGGGCACCGTGAAAGTGTATCTGCACGGCATTTTCGACAAGCTCGGAGTCAGCTCCCGCACCGAGCTGGCCATAAGGGCCGATGAGTTCCTGACAGAGAGCTATCTCAGGAATTGAGATAAGCTGATCTTATGGAAGCGGGCCGCGCATTTGTTGGCGCGGCACCCGCCCACGACTGTAGAGGGACCACCCATCTGAGGGCGAGTGGCGTGGCAAGGAGTGCCTCAAGTGGGTATTGAGAAATGGAATCCCGAGCTTGGAGTCATCGGGACCGGTCGGATGGGATCGCGCCTGGCGGCAATGTTCGCGCGCGCCGGAAGGAAGGTGGTTCTGGGATCGAGAGATCCGGACCGCGCCGCCGCGATCGCCGAAGAGCTGGACATTCCGACGCTCCGCGCCGGGCGCAACGCGGAGGCGCTTGCGGCGCCGGCAGTGCTCCCCGCGGTGTTCATCCGCGACGGCCTTTTCGACCTGCTCGACTGCCATTGCAGCCGCCTTCGCGGCAAGCTGCTGATCGACATCAGCAACCCCTTCAACGCCGACTATAGCGACTTCGTGACTCCGTGGGACACGAGCGGGGCCGAGCAGATTCAGCGCCGCTTCCCGCAGGCGCGGGTGGTCGGCGCGTTCAAGAACGTCTTCTGGGAAGTCTTCGACCAGCCCGACTTCAGCGGCACGCTGAGCGACGTCCTCGTGACGGGCAATGACGATGCAGCCAAGGCGCAGTTCCTCGCCCTGGCCGAGGGGACGCCCTTCCGTTATCTCGATGCGGGCCCGCTGGAACACAGCCGGACGGTCGAGCGGCTGACCTTCATCACCAGCAGCCTGGGACGGCAGCTCAACTCGTATCCGCGAATGAACTGGCGCCTGCTGACTCAGCCGGCGCAAGAGCTAGCGGGGGTCAGTAGTCGCTAATTTTCTTTGGCGAATTCAATGACTTTGCGGCGAACGTCGTACCACGCTGTCGACAGCGCCAAGGTAGAGTCCGCTTGGCAGAGTTCCGCGAAAAACCGGAGGCCCTCTTGCGCGATTTTTCGCAAAGGGTCTTTGTCTGAATCTACGAAAGATTTTTCTATCGCGACCCAGTTTTCAAAGCTCTCCGGGAATCTCTTCCTATACTCTTCAAGTAGGTGTTCGACGTCGCTGTCCGTGTGTCTCGGCGGGAACGTAAGGTGGATCTTATCGGTCATGTCACGACGAACAGATGCTTCGCCTACTTAGCCGGCCATTCGCTTGGCAGCGAGGCCGAGCACCATCTGATTGGCGCGCTCGTAGTCGAGCGGCTTGCCGAAGAGATACCCCTGAATGGTGTCGCAGCCGAGATCGCGCATGCGCTCGAAGTCCTCGGCGGTCTCGACGCCCTCGGCGGTGACCGACATCCGGAAGCTCTTGGCGAGCTGGACGATCGACTGGATGATCGCCACGTTTTCGGGACGCGATCCGGCCTCGCGGACGAAGCTGCCGTCGATCTTGAGCTTATGGAAGATCGCCTTGTTCAGATAGCCGATCGACGAATAGCCGGTGCCGAAGTCGTCGAGCGCGATCCCGACGCCGAGCTGGCGCAGGCGGTTCAGGACGTCGAGGGTGCCGCCATTGTCTCCGAGGAACACGCCTTCGGTGACCTCGAGCTCGATCCGGTTGCCGGGGACCTTGTAGCGGGCGAGCGCTTCGCTCACCATGTTGGGCAACGCCGCCATGCCGATCTGCTTCGGGCTGATGTTGAGGGCGACGGTAATGTGTTCCGGCCAGGAGCCGGCGGCACGGCATGCCTCGTCGATCACCCATTCGCCGATCGCAGGCATGAGGCCGGTTTCCTCGGCGACGGGGATGAAGACGTTCGGCGGGACGAAGCCGCGCTGCGGATGGTTCCAGCGGATCAGCGCCTCGAAGCCGACCAGCTTCTGGTTCTTGGCGTTGATGAGCGGCTGGAAGACGAGGTGGAACTGTTTTGCCGAGATCGCCTGCCTGAGGTCCGCCTCGAGCCGCACGCGGTCCTCCTGCTCCGACTGAAGCTCGGACGAGAAGAAGCGGGCGCAGCCCTTGCCGGCGTCCTTGGCTTGATAGAGCGCAAGGTCGGCCTTGAGGATCAGGTCGTCCACGGTCGCGCCGTCGATGGGGCCGAACGCGCAGCCGATCGACACTCCGATGCGGATGTCGATCTGATCGATGACGTAGGGTTCCTTGATCGTCTGAATGATCCGGTCGGCGAGCTGCTCGATCTTCTTGCGGCTTTGCGCGTCGGTCAGGACGATGGCGAACTCGTCGCCGCCCATTCGGCCAACGTGGCCGTCGTTCCCGACCTGATCGACGAGGCGCTTGGCGACTGCCCGAAGCACCGCGTCGCCCTTGGGGTGTCCGAACGTGTCGTTGACCGGCTTGAAGCCGTCCAAGTCGAGGAACATGATCGCGCAGGGCACATTGCCGGTGGTCGCCGAGCGCAGCGACTCGCCCAGCAGCTGGCGGACGCGGCCGCGGTTGGGGAGGCCCGACAATACGTCGACGTTGGCGAGATGGGTCAGCCGCTCCTGCGTCTGGCGGATTTCGGTAATGTCGGAGCCGACCCCGCGGAAACCCTCGAAGCGGCCGGCGGTGTCGATGATCGGGTCCCCGGCCATCGAGATCCAGCGAGGGCCGCGAGCCGTGCTGAGCTCCATCTCCAGCGAGTTGAAAGGCTGCTTTTCGAGCAGGACCCTGCCGAGCTCCGCATGGCCGCCGAGCAGTGCCGGCATCGACTGGCCGAGCAGCTGCGTCGCCGGCTTGCCGAGCATCATGCTCATTCGCGAGCTGATGTAGGTAACGCGGTTTTCACCATCGACGGCCCACAGCCAGCCGACGCCGCGCTGTTCATATTCCTGGAGCAGCAGAGCGGCGCTCTCGCTCTGGCTACCGACGTCCGCATTCGTCTTGAGCTGGTGGAACGCCCAGCGCGCGACGGTCATCACGCCGGTGATCGACACGCCGAGCGTGAAGATGATCGACAGCATGTGGTGGAAGGGAACGCTGTGCCGGCCGAGCACCAGCGCGCCGCCGACGCC
>CBHTSV010000033.1:0-3292 GCA_966095215.1 uncultured Sphingomonas sp.
CACCGCGAAGCTCGGCGACGGAACGTCCCTCATCCGGTTCGTCGACCGCAGCGAAGCCCGCGCCGCCGAGCAGATGCGGGTCGATTTCGTTGCCAACGCCAGCCACGAGCTCAGGACTCCGCTGTCCACGTTGATCGGCTATACCGAGACTCTGCGCGAACAGGCCGACGAGATCGATCCGGAAACGCGCGAGCGCTTCCTGTCGGTGGTCCACGATGAGGCCCGGCGGATGCAGCGCGTCGTCGAGGACCTGATCTCCTTGTCGCGCATCGAGGCCGAGAAGTTCACTGCACCGACCGACGCTGTCGCGCTCGAGCCGCTGATCGACCAGGCGCTGGAAAGCGAGCGGCGCATTGCCGACGAACGTGGTTCGGCTCTCCTCCGCGACGTTGCCCCGGGCCTTCCGAGGATTTCGGGAGACGGCGGACAGATCCTGCAAGTGCTGGACAATCTGCTGTCCAACGCGCTGCGCTATGGCGAGCCTGGAACTCCGGTGACCGTGGCCGCGGCGGCGGAAGGCCCCATGGTGCACCTCGCGGTCTCCGACCAGGGCGACGGCATCGCTCCCGAGCATATCGCTCGAGTGACCGAGCGCTTTTACCGCGTCGACACCAGCCGCAGCCGTTCGCTCGGCGGCACGGGCCTCGGCCTTTCGATCGTGAAGCATATCGTCGAGCGGCATCGCGGCCGGCTTCGGATCGACAGCGAGCTGGGGAAGGGCACGACGGTCCACGTGCTTCTCCCGATCGCGGGTCGCGGCGCGTCATAAAAGTGTCATGCGCCTCGGCTAAGCAGGCTTCGCCGTGACCAAACCCACACTGCTGCTCGTTGAAGACGACCGCGCGCTCGCGGACCTTCTGATGTGGCACTTCGGCCGCGAGGGCTATGACATCGTGCGCACTGCGGATGGCGACGAGGCGCTGGTGCTCGCGGAGGAGCGCACGCCGGATCTCGTGATTCTCGACTGGATGATCGAAGGGGTCAGCGGAATCGAGGTGTGCCGGCGGCTTCGCCGGCGCGGATCGACGGCGCAGGTCCCGATCATCATGCTGACCGCCCGCGGCGAGGAGAGCGACCGAATTCGCGGCCTCGAGACTGGCGCCGACGATTATGTGACGAAGCCCTTCAGCCCGCGCGAGCTGCTCGCCCGCGTCGGCGCGGTCCTGCGCCGCGTCAGGCCGGCTCTGGCAGGCGAGCAGCTCGCTTATGCCGACATCGAAATGGACGTGGAGGCGCATCGCGTTCGCCGCGGCGGAAGGCTGGTCCAGCTAGGCCCGACCGAGTTCCGCCTTCTCCGCCACTTCATGGAAAATCCAGGCCGGGTTTTCTCGCGCGAGCGGTTGCTCGATTCGGTCTGGGCGCACGATCCGGATATCGATGCCCGCACTGTCGATGTGCATGTCCGTCGTCTCCGCAAGGCGCTCAACGAGGAGGGACGCCCCGACGTGATCCGCACCGTCCGGTCCGCCGGCTATTCGCTCGACCTCGACGGCTGAGCGCCGTCACAAAAGTGAAACATCGCCGTCATCCAGGCGACCCGCCCCGCGAGTAGCAGCATTCTCCAGACACTTACGGAGGATATGAGTGAAAGCGATCACCTTCGCCGTTGCGGCCGCGGCGCTGCTGACGGCCGCTTGCGGAAGCAAGAGCGATCAGGGCTCCCAACCGGCGGGCTCTTCGGGGCAGCAGGTAACCGGGGCCGGTTCGACCTTCGTCTATCCGGTGCTCTCGGCCTGGGCCGCCGACTATCAGAAGGAGTCGGGCACGAGCATCAACTACCAGTCGATCGGTTCCGGAGCGGGCATTTCCCAGGTGAAGGCCGGCACCGTTGATTTCGGAGCGACCGATCAACCGCTCGCCAGCGATGAGCTGGCCCAGTCCGGACTTGCGCAATTCCCTGTGGTGATCGGCGGCATCGTCGCGGTGGTGAACATGCCCGGTCTCAACGCGGGGCAGCTCAAGCTCACGGGCCCCCTCCTCGCGGACATCTATGCGGGCAAGGTCAAGAACTGGACGGACCCGTCGATCGTGAAGCTCAACCCTGGAGTGACTCTGCCGAACGCGGCCATCGCGGTCGTGCATCGCTCGGACGGCTCGGGGACGACGTTCAATTTTACCCATTACCTGAGTCAGGTCAGCCCTTCGTGGAAGAGCGGCCCCGGCGAGGGCAAGACGGTCTCGTGGCCGACCGGCGTCGGCGGCAAGGGCAACGAGGGCGTGGCTGGCTACGTCAAGCAGATCCCGAACTCGATCGGCTATGTCGAATATGCCTATGTGGTCCAGAACCGCATGACCTACGCGCAGCTGCAGAATGCGGCGGGCACGTTCGTCAGCCCCAGCGCGGAAACCTTCTCCAACGCTGCGGAGACTGCGAACTGGGCCGAGGCGAAGGATTTCAATCTCGTCATGACCAACGCGCCCGGGGCGAACGCCTATCCGATCACGGCGACGACCTTCATCCTCATGCCGAAGCAGCCGAAGGACAAGGCGAGGTCGGATGCTGCGCTGAGCTTCTTCAGGAATGCGCTTCAGAAGGGCCAGGCGCAGGCGAAGAAGCTGGATTACGTCCCCCTTCCGGACGCGCTCGTGAAACAGATCGAGACATACATCGGCGCCAGCATCAAGTGAGCTCTCCCTCTCAAGCGCCGCCGAGGAACGGCGCCGGCGCTGATCGGCTGTTCCAGCTGGTCACTGCCGGCGCCGCTTGGCTCGTTCTGATCCTTCTCGGAGGCGCCGCCGCCTCGATGGCGTGGGGCGGCCGCCTCGCGTTCGAGACGTTCGGCTGGAGCTTCGTCACCAGCCGCGACTGGGATGCGGTTGCAGGCAAGTTCGGGGCGCTCGTGCCCATCTACGGCACCGTCGTCACGTCGCTACTCGCCCTGGTCATCGCCGTCCCGATCAGCATCGCAATCGCGCTGTTCCTGACCGACATCGCACCGCGCGCGCTCCGCGCGCCGATCGGCATGGCGATCGAGCTGCTCGCGGCCATCCCGAGCATCATCTACGGCATGTGGGGTCTGTTCGTTTTCGCTCCCTTCATGGCCGAGCATGTCGAGCCGTGGCTGAACGATCGCCTCGGGCCTTTGCCGGTGATCGGCGCACTCTTCTCGGGTCCTCCGATCGGCATCGGCCTGCTCACTGCGTCGATCGTGCTCGGGATCATGATCATTCCGTTCATCTCGGCGGTGGCGCGTGACGTGTTCAACGCCGTCCCTGCCCCGCTGAAGGAGGCAGCGGTCGCGCTCGGCTCCACGCGCTGGGAGATATTGAGCCGGGTCACTTTGCCCTACAC
>CBHTSV010000034.1:0-3213 GCA_966095215.1 uncultured Sphingomonas sp.
CGACGCCGTTCGTAAAGCTCATCAATCCGGCGATGGCAGCTCGCGGCCGCTGTTGGCCCGAAAGAAGCGAAAGCTGATGCTTCACCTCGTCGACAGCCGAAGGCGGCAGCCCCTGAAACATCGTCAGGTGCACTGGCACGCGATTTTGCTCGGCCGGATAATGGGCTCGCCTTAATCCCTCGAGCCAGGCGAAGTCCGGCGCGAGGAAGTCGGCGGTGACGATCAGTGGGCCGGCCACTCGACCGTCAGATCTCCACCTGGCTGCCAAGCTCGACGACGCGGTTGGTCGGAAGCTTGAAGAATTCCATCGCGCTTTCCGCGTTGCGCAGCATCCAGGCGAACAGTTTCTCGCGCCAGATCGCCATTCCCGGCCGCGACGAGGCGAGAAGCGTCTGCCGGGCGAGGAAGAAGCTCGTGTCCATCATCTTGCACTGCGGGCCGCAGTCCTGGAGCTGAGCGAGGGCGCTCGGGACGTCGACCTCCTCCATGAAGCCGTAGCGCAGGATGACTCGATAGAAGCCCGAGCCATAATCCTTGCTCTCGATCCGCTTTTCGTGCGGCACGTAAGGCACATCCTCGATCCGCACGGTGAGCAGGATGATCCGCTCGTGGAGCACCTTGTTGTGCTTCAGATTATGCAGCAGCGCGTGGGGCACACCGCTGGACGAGCTGGTCATGAACACGGCCGTTCCCGGAACCCGCGCCGCGCTCGGGGCCGCCGACTTGATGAAAATCTCCATCGGCAGGCTCGCCTCGTTCATGCGGTCGATCATCAGCTTCCGTCCCTTCGCCCAGGTGGTGAGGAAGGTGAAAGCGATTGCTCCGACGAGGAGCGGGAACCAGCCGCCGGCCGGGATCTTGGTCAGGTTGGAGCTGAAATAACCAAGGTCGACCGTGAAGAAGAGCACCAGCAACCCGGCCACGACAATCCGGTTCCAGTTCCACATGGTGATGAAGACCACCGCGATCAGGACGGAGTCGATCAGCATCGCCCCGGTCACCGCAATTCCGTAGGCAGCGGCGAGGTTCGAGGAGGTCCGGAAAGTCAGCACCAGGATGAGCACCATGGTCATCAGCGCCCAGTTCACGACCGGGATGTAGATCTGCCCCGCAGCCGCCTCACTGGTGTGCGTGATCCTGAGGCGCGGGACGAAACCGAGCTGAATCGCCTGCTGTGTCACAGAGAATGCGCCCGAGATCACCGCTTGGCTCGCGATGATCGTGGCGGCGGTAGCGAGGAGAACCAGCGGCAGCCTCACCGCCTCGGACGCCAGATAGAAGAATGGGTCCCTGACGGCCGCGCCCACCTGCTCCGGCGGCAGCGACAGCAGCATGGCGCCCTGCCCCATATAATTGAGCAGCAAGGCTGGGAGCACGAAATAGAGCCAGGCGAACTTGATCGGCCGGCGCCCGAAATGGCCCATGTCGGCGTAGAGCGCCTCCGCCCCGGTCAGCGCCAGTACGACCGAGCCCATCGCGAGGAATGCCCGCATTGGCTCCTCGACGAAAAAGGCCGCGGCGTTCAGCGGGTTCAGCATCGCAAGGATGATCTCCGGCCGGTCTACGATGTGAATCAGGCCAAGGACCGCGAGCACACCGAAATAGGTCAGCATCACCGGCCCGAACATCAGTCCTACACGGGCAGTGCCGCGCGACTGAATTGCGAACAGCCCGACGAGGATGACCACGGCGATGGGGACGACGAAAGGCGCCATGCGTGCATTGACGGTGCTGAGGCCCTCTACGGCCGAGAGGACCGAGATCGCCGGAGTGATCATCGAATCGCCGTAGAAAAGCGCGGTCGCGAACACGCCCAGCATGACGATGCTGGTCGCCCATTTCTTCTTGCCCCCGATCGTTCGGTTGATGAGGGCGAGCAAGGCGAGGCTTCCGCCCTCGCCCTTATTGTCCGCGCGCATGATGATCATGACGTACTTCAGCGTCACGACGATCATCATCGACCAGAAGATCATCGAGAGGACGGCGTGGATGTGGAACTCGTCAGGAGACAGCGGGTGGTGGCCCGCGAAAGTCTCGCGGAACGAATAGATGGGCGAGGTACCGATATCGCCAAACACGATACCGACCGCGCCGATGGCCAGCTTGTACAGCGGCCCGTGCGCGTGGCCGTGGCCGGGCGAGACGTCCAGCGGCGGCTCGGCCTCTGCGCCCCCAGTGGCGGTGATGCTCATGCTGTGATGATCAAACTGGACAGACCATGCCCCCGGCCGCGCGGACTAGCACTGCCGTTACGGCGCTGCAATCGCATGGGACAGACGCGAAATCCCCGTCTATAGGCCCGCGCAAACATGACAATCGGAGCGAACGAATAATGCGGGTTGGGGTGCCAAAAGAGATCAAGGTTCACGAATATCGCGTCGGACTGACGCCGGCGTCGGTCGCCGAGCTGGTGGCGCATGGCCACGAGGTGCTCGTGGAAACCAAGGCTGGCAACGGCATCGACTGCCCGGATTCGGCTTACGAGAAGGCGGGGGCGAAGATCCTCCCGGATGCTCCTTCGGTGTTCAAGAGCTCCGACATGATCGTGAAGGTGAAGGAGCCGCAGCCGCAGGAAATCGCGATGCTCGAGCCGCGGCATATCCTCTTCACCTACCTCCACCTGGCCGCCGACAAGGGTCAGGCAATCGGGCTGATGAAGTCGGGCGCGACCTGCATCGCCTATGAGACGGTGACCGCGAACGACGGCTCGCTGCCCTTGCTGAAGCCGATGAGCGAGGTTGCCGGCCGAATGTCGGTCCAGGTCGGCGCCCACTATCTCGAGAAGGAGCAAGGCGGCCGCGGAGTGCTGCTGGGCGGCGTTCCAGGTGTTTCCCCGGCGAAGGTAGCGATCCTCGGCGGCGGGGTTGCCGGCGTGAACGCCGCGCAGATGGCGACCGGCATGCGGGCGGACGTCACCATCTACGACATCAACAACGACCGCCTGGCCGAGCTCGACATGTTCTTCTCGAGCCAGATCAAGACCGCCTATGCCTCCCGCGCCGCGATCGCGAATGCGGTCAAGGAGGCGGAGCTGGTGATCGGAGCGGTGCTCGTTCCGGGCGCAGCGGCTCCCAAGCTCGTCACCCGCGACATGCTGAAGACGATGAAGCGCGGCTCGGTCCTCGTCGATATCGCCATCGACCAGGGCGGCTGCTTCGAGACCAGCCATGCGACGACCCACGCCGACCCCGTCTACGAGGTCGACGGGATTAT
>CBHTSV010000035.1:0-1607 GCA_966095215.1 uncultured Sphingomonas sp.
GAGGCCGGCGCCGCGGTGACGGCCGACGGCGTCAATCTCGTCAATGAAGACGATGCAGGGCGCCGACTTCTTGGCCTGGTCGAACATGTCGCGGACACGGCTGGCGCCGACGCCGACGAACATCTCGACGAAGTCCGAGCCCGAGATGGTGAAGAAGGGAACGCCCGCCTCACCGGCGATGGCGCGGGCGAGCAAGGTCTTGCCGGTGCCCGGCGGGCCGACGAGCAATGCGCCCTTGGGGATCTTGCCGCCCAGGCGAGCGAACTTGCCCGGGTCCTTCAAATATTCGACGATCTCCTGAAGCTCCTCGCGAGCCTCATCGATGCCGGCGACATCGGCAAAGGTCACTCGGCCCTGCTTCTCGGTCAGCATGCGCGCTCGGCTCTTGCCGAAGCCCATGGCTCCGGAGCCGGCGTTCTTCTGCATCTGCCGCATGACGAAGAAGCTGATTCCGAGGATGAGCAGGAAGGGCAGCGAGTTGTAGAGCATGTAGAGCCAGATGCTCGACTGCTCCTCGGCCTTCACCTGGACCGCGACGCCCTTGTTGATGAGACGATCCGCGACATTGGTGCCGGCAGGAGCGACAGTGCGGAACTGCTCGCCGCTCCCGAGCTTCCCGCTGATCGCACTATTGCCGGTGGAGCTTGTCGCCATGGTGACGGTGCGGACATTGCCGTCGTCGACCTGGCGGATGAAATCGGAATAAGCGATGGGATTGCCCGCGGTGGCGCGAGAGCCGCCGTCGATCATCTGGACGAAGAGAACGAGCGCGAACAGCACTCCGACCCAGATGAGCAGGCTCTTGGTCCAGGGGTTGCCGGGCTTCTTATCCTTGTCGTTCATCGCTCTCTCGTCGTGGACAAAACGCCTCACGCACTAAAATAGGCTCGTTGGCCCCAATAACAATGTCGGCTTAGGGAGTGGTGAACGGAGCGGCGCGCCCAACGGCGCTAAGCGTCGACGCGCAAGGCCGATTCACCGACTGGTAGCGGAACAACAGCCGGCGCTGGGCCGGCCGCTCGAACGCAAGGTGCAGAAGAACGGACAATCCCGTCGCGAGGACACTCAATGCGATTGGACCGATCGGCAGATAGGCGCCAAGCGGAACGTGGATCATGTAGAGCATGAAGCTTGCGTCCCCCAGCAGGACAAGCGGGCGGAGAGAGAGCAGCCGGGACACCGCCCCCGACGATCGCGAGAACACGTAGACCAGCGCGGCCGCGCCGGGGAGATAGATGAGCGACCATCCGGCCGAACCCGGATGCAGGTAGAAGCTCGTGACGCAGACTGCGGCGACCGCAATTGCGGCGATTTCGCCGGGCAGTCCGATCGTGCGGCTGCGGGCATAAAGCGCGATGCCGATGCCAAGCGCGAACTCGAACAGCCTTGTCGGTGGAAAGACGTAGAAAAGGAAATCGGCGCGGACGAAGAGAGCGGCGGCAAGCAAGGCCATGCCCCAGACGACGAGCCTCCGCGGCGTCACGAGCGCGACCAGCCAGGGAAAGGCCGCATAGAAGGCCGCTTCGTTGGAGATGCTCCACGACGGGCCGTTGAAGCTGAAATAGACGCTCTGCGCCGGAATCCAGCTTTGCACGAGCAGTAGATTC
>CBHTSV010000036.1:0-2348 GCA_966095215.1 uncultured Sphingomonas sp.
GTCTGCGCGGTTCGTGCTCAGCTGCGATCGTCGTGTCGGCCATCGCTAGAACGCCTGTCCGAGCGAGACGACGACCGCGACCGGCCCGTCAGCCTGCTGGCGATTGAGCGGGACTCCAAGATCGATGCGGATCGGCCCGAACGTGGAGTAATAGCGGACGCCAATGCCCGCACCGAACCGCCAGTCGTTGAAGCCTGGCTGGGTCTCGGTCGTCAGCGAACCGCCGTCGAAGAAGGGCACGACCCCAAAATTTCCGCCGAACTGCTTGAGGCGGATGCGCGCCTCGAGCGCGAACTCCGCGAGGCCCTTTCCGCCGATCGGGTCGCCTTCGACGTCCTTGGGTCCGAGCCGCTGGTAGCCATAGCCGCGAACCGAGCCGCCGCCCCCCGAATAGAAGCGGCGGGACGGCGCCATGTCGAACACTCCGGCGCCCAGGATCGTACCGAGCCGTACTCGACCGGCGACGACGACCCGGTCGGACACTGGACGGTAGGCGCTCGCGTCGAACTGCATGCGCGCGTAGGTCTTGTGACCGTTGCGGAAGGAAATTTCCGGGCTGAGCCGGCCGCTCAGTCGGAAGCCGCGCGTCGGGTCGAGCAGATTGTCGCTTCCGTCATAGCCGAGGCCGAGCGGAAGCGCGGCGACCAGGAAGGTCCTGGTGTCCTTTATCCCGGCCGAACTGAACACCCCGCGCTCGTCGGTCGCGAGGAATTCGCCGCCGCCAGTCCAGGTCCATTTCTTCTGCCAGATGAAATTGCTCTGGCGCTCGATATTGCCGAGCAGCTGGATGGTTCGCGCCTCGTACGCATCGAATTTCCGGTGAGCAGCCGAGGCCTGGAGGTTCAGCAGCTGGTCGCGCTGCAGGAAGTTGCTCTTGCGGAACTGCACTCCGGCCAGCTGTTCGCTGGTGCCGGCGATCCCGCGCAACGTCAGCGCGCCTTCCGGGTTGAAGAAGTTGCGGTCGGTCCAGCTTCCTTCAAGCCGCGCGCCCTCGCCCGTGCCATAGCCGAGCTCACCCGCGATCGTGTGGGACGGCGCGGGCTCCAGGCGGACATTGACATCGACCGTTTGGCCGCCGTTCGTCGGGACGACCCGGATATCGGCGCTCGAGACGAGGCTGGTGTTGATCAGCGCGCGGCGGAGGTCATCGATCTTGGAGCGCTTGAACGTTTCGCCCGGCTTGAAGCGCGCGATGGTGGCGACATGCCGGGCGCTGAAAGGCGGCCTTCCACTGACGTGGATCGCGCCGAAGCGCGCGACCGGCCCCGGGTTCACCGGCAGCGTCAAGGTGGCGAGGTGCGTCTGGTGATTGATCTCGACGTCCTGCTCGCCGATCTCGGCGGCCGCGAATCCCTCCTCGCCGAGCGCGGTCCGAAGCGCCAACTCGGCGCCGATCACGTCCTGGGCGATGACGGGATCGCCCGCCTTGACGGCGAAGAATTCGCGCAGCTTTGCGGCCTCGGCCCCGGCCGCATCAAGGCCCGGCAACTCGACCGAAGCAAAGCGATATTGCGGCCCGGGATCGGCGGTGAGCGTAACCTGCACGACCTGGCCCGAAGTCGAGGTGCTCGGTTCGACCACGGCGTCGTAATAGCCCTGGCTTCGGAGAAGCTCGGCGAGGAGATCGGCGTCGGCACGGGAACGGCGCTCGATCTGCGCGGCGTTGGCCGGATCCTTGCGATCCGCCTCGAGTGCCGACTGCTGGCGGAATGCCTTGAGCAGCTCTTCCGAATTGCCGACGGCGGCCAGTCCCTCGATTGCGACCGTGTAGGTGCGGTCGGTAGCGTCCTCGTCGGCTGCTTCCAGGGCCGGTGGCGCCTGCTTGGCGCCGGGCGCGGGCGCGACGCTCTCGTCTTTTGCGTTCAAATCGGGCCAGGCGACGCCAAGATCGGGCAGCGGATCGAGCGGAGCGGACGGATCGAGCTCGGCGGGATCGGACGGCGGCAAAGGCGGCTGCGCGCTTTGAGCGAGCGCAGGAGCGCAGGCAAAGGCGGCGGTCGCGGCCGCGCACAGCAGCCGCGCGGCTATTCGCGTTGATCCCCGCCCGCTCATCCGGAGCGTAGCCTTACCGGTCACTCCTGAATGGCGCCAGTCTGAACGAGCCGTCCGGCGCCCCGGGTGCGCCAAGGCGAATCAATGACTTAGTGGATCGTGTCGGTGATTTCTGCGCAGCTCAGAGTGGCGATCACGCGCTCGATCTGCCGCCAATGGCAGAAGCGGGCGACATTGCCGTCATCGCGGCTCCGCTCGGCGCGCACTGCGGCTTCGAGCCCCGCGTCGTCGCCGTAGAGCTCGATCAGCTCCGCCGCGTCGGCGAGCGCCATGCGTCCATGGATGAATGGGCTGCG
>CBHTSV010000037.1:0-4170 GCA_966095215.1 uncultured Sphingomonas sp.
CCTCAATTTTATTGGGAGGTATGTCGAGGGTTTCCGCATCGTCTCGTCCGGCGAGCTCAACCGGCTGCGGCGCGCGGGGCTCGAGGGGATTCCAATCTACTTCGCCGGCCCCGGAAAACGCGATTCGGAGCTGGAAGCCGGCATCGCGGCTGGCGCGACGATCAGCGTCGAGAGCGAGGCTGAGGCCGGCCGGGCGATTCTCGCGGGCGAGAAGCTCGGAATCCAGCCGCGGCTCGCCCTACGCGTGAACGCCCCCTTCTCGATCGAGGAGGGGCAGGTGACGATGGGCGCGAAGCCGAGCCCCTTCGGCGTGGATGCCGAGCGCGCACCCGAGATCGTACAGGGCCTGCTCGAAGCGGGTGTCGACTGGCGTGGGCTGCAGATGTTCACCGGCGCCCAGACGCTGGACGCCACCGACCTCGTCGACGCTCATCGGGCGATGATCGCCTGCGCGGGCGAGATCGCCAACGGCATCGGCGTTCCGCTCCCGGAGCTGAACCTCGGCGGAGGGTTCGACATTCCCTGCTTCGCAGGCGAGGAACCGCTCGACGTCAATAAGGTCGGGAGCGCGCTCAGCGAGACCTTGTGCAGCGCGCCGGAGCTTCTCGCCACGACGTCATTCTCGATAGAGCTCGGGCGCTGGCTGGTCGGCGAATCGGGCGTCTATCTGATGCGGGTCGTCGACCGGACCGAAAGCTGCGGCCGGACTTTCCTGACGACGGACGGCGGCGGCCACCACATGCTGAGCGCCACCGGCTGCCTTACCCAGGCCGGCCGCGGCAACTATCCGATCGCCGTCGCCAGCCGCTTCGGCAGCCCCGCCGAGGAAGAAGTGACGGTGACGGGATGCCTCGCCACTCCGCACGACGTGTTCGGAGAGGATGTCGCGCTTCCGCGCGCGGAGGTGGGCGACCTCATCGCCGTGTTCTGCGCCGGAGCCTATGGCGCTTCCGCCAGCCCTCAGGGCTGGGAGAGCCGCCCGCCCGCGTTCGAAATCCTCGCCTAAGGGTAGATCGCCTCGACGAAATAGAGTCCGTGCGGCGGAGCGTTGAGGCCCAAGGCGGCCCGGTCGCGCGCCTCGAGCGCCTTGTGCATGTCCTCCGGCCCCCACTGCCCTCGGCCGACGAGCGCGAGACATCCGGTCATCGAGCGCACCTGGTGGTGAAGGAAGCTGCGCGCCGCCGCTTCGATGTGGATTTCTTCACCGGCGCGGCGCACCTCCAGGCGATCGAGCGTTTTCACCGGGCTGTCCGACTGGCACTGGGCCGAGCGGAAGGTCGTGAAGTCATGACGTCCGATCAGCATCGCCGCGCCTTCCGCCATCGCCTCGACGTCGAGCGGAACCGCGATGTGCCAGACGCGGCCGCTATCGAGCGCAGGAGGCGCCCGGCGATTGAGGATCCGGTAGAGATAGCGCCGCCCGGTGCAGGAGAAGCGCGCATGCCAGTCGTCCGCGACGTGCATGACTTCAAGCACTGAGATCGGATGCGGCCTCACGAGTGCATTGAGCCCTTCCCGAAGCCGGTGCGGGGTGAGGTGGCGCTCGATATCGACATGCGCGGACATGGCGAGCGCGTGCACTCCGGAGTCCGTTCGACCTGCGGCAGTGAAGGCCGCCAGCTCACTCGTCATCTGGTGAAGCGCCTCCTCCAGCGTCTGCTGGACCGACGGCCCATGCTCCTGCCGCTGCCAGCCCATGAACGGACGGCCGTCATATTCGATGGTGAGTTTCCAGCGAGTCATTGGCGCCAGCGCGTCACTTCAGGACGCTGCCCTTGCGGATGGGGAAGCCGCGCAGAAGCTCCGCGGCCGACATCGGCGCGCGTCCGGCGCGCTGCACCTTGAGCGGGTGAATGGCCCCGCTGCCGGCTGCGATCGTGAGATCGTCGCCGAGCACCTTGCCCGGCTTGCCCGATACGTCCGCGGCCTCGGCCTCGAGCAGCTTGATCCGTTCGCCGTTCGCCTGGAACCAGGCACCGGGCGAGGGGGAAAAGGCCAGCACCTGCCGCTCGATCTCCTTCGCCGGCTTGCTCCAGTCGATCCGGGTCTCGGCCTTGTCTATCTTGTGCGCATAGGTCACGCCCGCGATCGGCTGAGGCTCCGCCGGTGTCGGAGTCTCCAGCCATTCAAGCAACAGGCGCGCGCCAAGATTTGCCATTTCGTCAGTGACTTGCCCGGCGTTCTTTTCACGAATGTCGAGCGTCTGGCGAGCCAGCATCGGCCCCGTGTCGAGTCCCTGATCCATGAGCATGAGCGTGACTCCGCTGATCTCGTCTCCGGCAAGGATCGCCCGCTGGATCGGCGCCGCCCCGCGCCAGTGCGGGAGCAGCGAGGCGTGGACGTTGATGCAGCCGGCCTTGGGCGCTTCCAGGATCTCTTTCGGCAGGATCAGGCCGTAGGCAGCCACGATTGCTAGGTCCGAATCCAGCGACCGGAAGCGCGCCTGCTCCCCCTCATCCCGCAGGGTGCGCGGGGTGCGAACCTCGATCCCGAACTCTTCCGCTTTCCGGTGGACGGCCGTCTTCCGCTCCGCCTTGCCGCGTCCCGCCGGCCGAGGCGGCTGCGCATAAGCAGCCACGACGTCATGCCCTGCCTCCACGAGCGCATTGAGGCTCGGCACGGCGAAATCGGGCGATCCCATGAAGATTATCCGCACAACCGTTTGCCCTGAGCCTGTCGAAGGGCTGCCTTCTACTTCGTGCTGCTGAAAGCGAAAGGCAGGGCTTCGACAAGCTCGGCCCGAACGGTATGTGGGGGCATGGCGTCACAGGAGATTGAAGCGCTCTCACAAGCGCTCGCGCGGCTCCCCGGCCTCGGTCCGCGCTCGGCGAGGCGGGCAGTGCTGCACCTGATGAAGAAGCGCGAAACCGCGCTCCAGCCGCTTCTCGCCGCGCTCAAGAATGTCGCCGACAAGCTGTCGACCTGCTCCGTGTGCGGCAATGTCGACACGTCAGACCCATGCTCCATCTGCCGCGACCCTCGCCGCGACGAGAAGATGCTGTGCGTGGTGGAGGAGGTAGCCGACCTATGGGCGCTCGACCGGTCCCGACTGTTCCCGGGCCGCTACCACGTCCTCGGCGGTCGCCTTTCTGCTCTCGAGGGCGTCCGTCCCGAGGACCTTACGATCGACCAGCTCGTCAGCCGAGTATCGAAGGGCGGGATCGAGGAGGTCGTCCTCGCCATGAACGCGACACTGGAAGGGCAGACGACCGCCCACTATCTGGCCGAGCGGCTCGAAGGATTTCCCGTCCGTCTCAGCCAGTTGGCGCACGGACTTCCCGTGGGAGGTGAGCTCGACTATCTCGACGAGGGCACGCTTGCCCAGGCGCTCCGCGCGCGCCGCCCCATTGCTTGAAGCCCTTACAGCGAAAGACTAAATCCACCCTATGGCCATTCGCCCGATCTTCGAAACACCCGACCCCGTCCTCCGGCAGATCAGCAAGCCGGTGGAGACGTTCGACGACGACCTCAAAACCCTCGTCGCCGACATGTTCGAAACGATGTACGCCGCGCCGGGCATCGGCCTGGCCGCGGTGCAGGTCGGCGTTCCGTTCCGCCTGCTGGTGATCGACCTGCAGGAGCCCGAGGAAGAAGGCGGCGAGCCGGTCCGCGACCCCAAGGTCTTCATCAATCCCGAGATCCTGTGGCACTCGGACCACGACGTACCCTACACCGAGGGCTGCCTCTCGGTCCCCGAGCAATATGCCGAGGTCATGCGCCCCGACCGCATCCGCGCCCGCTGGCAGGACGAGAAGGGCAAGACCTATGAGGAGGAGATCGACGGCCTCCTCGCGACCTGCCTCCAGCATGAGATGGACCATCTCAACGGCGTGCTGTTCATCGACCATCTCTCGCGCCTGAAGCGCGACATGGTGCTGAAAAAGCTCGCGAAATGGCGAAAAGAGCAGCAGCAGAAGGCCGCCTGACGTCATCCCGGCCTTGAGCCGGGACCCGCCTTTTCTTCAACGCCGCAGATCAAGACATGCAGATGCCGGATCAAGTCCGGCATGACGGGGTCGGCCGTTCAGGCCATCACCCCGATCGACGCCGCGGCATTCCGGCAGTCCTCCGCACATTCCCGGCACATTTGGGCGCAAAGCCGGCAATGCTCATGCTCGTGCCGCTCGCACTCGGCGGCGCATGAATCACAGACCCGCGCGCATTGCTCCA
>CBHTSV010000038.1:0-1843 GCA_966095215.1 uncultured Sphingomonas sp.
CACGGATATGTGGAAGACCGAGGGCCTGAAGCAGGCGCTCGACAAATATGGCTTCGACGCGGCGTTCGGCGGGGCGCGGCGCGACGAGGAGAAGAGCCGCGCCAAGGAGCGCATCTTCAGCTTCCGCGACCGCAACCATCGTTGGGACCCGAAGCGCCAGCGGCCCGAGCTCTGGTCTCTCTACAATGTGCGGTAGAGCAAGGCCGAGAGCATGCGGGTGTTCCCGCTGTCCAACTGGACCGAGCTCGACGTCTGGCAATACATATTGCGCGAAAGAATAGAGATCGTGCCGCTCTATTTCGCGGCGGAGCGCCCGATCGTCGAGCGCGACGGGCTCCTGCTGATGGTGGATGATGAGCGTTTCCGGCTCGATGGCGCGACCGCGGCAATGCGCACGGTCAGGTTCCGCACGCTCGGCTGCTACCCGCTTTCGGGCGCGATCGAGAGCGATGCCGCGACCGTCGAGGAGATCGTCGCCGAGATGCTCGCGACCAGCACCTCAGAGCGGCAGGGCCGGGCGATCGACCGCGACGCCGGCGCGGCCAGCATGGAGAAGAAGAAGCAGGAGGGCTACTTTTGAACCGCCTTCCCGACGTGAAGGCATGGCTCGCCGAGCAGGAGCGTAAGGAGCTGCTGCGCTTCATCACCTGCGGCAGCGTCGACGACGGCAAGTCCACGCTGATCGGCCGGTTGCTCTACGAGACGAAGCAGATTTTCGACGACCAGCTCGCCGCACTGGAGAGCGACAGCAAACGCCACGGGACACAAGGCGAGCAGATCGACTTCGCTTTGCTCGTGGACGGGCTCTCGGCCGAGCGCGAGCAGGGGATCACCATCGACGTCGCCTACCGCTTCTTCTCCAGCACGAAGCGCAAGTTCATCGTCGCCGACACTCCGGGCCACGAGCAATACACGCGCAACATGGTGACGGGCGCCTCGACGGCCGACGTGGCGGTGTTGCTCGTCGATGCGCGCAAGGGGGTGCTGACGCAGACGCGGCGGCATTCGTATCTGGCGAAGCTGGTCGGAATCCGCCGTTTCGTGCTCGCCGTCACCAAGATGGACCTGGTCGAGTACGACCAGGCGGTGTTTGAGGCGATCCGCGCCGATTTCGATGAGTTCGCCGGAAGCATCGGCATTGAAGACTGGGTCGCGATCCCGGTCTCCGGCCTCAACGGCGACAATGTCGTGGAGCGGAGCAAGACGACCGGCTGGTATGGCGGACCGAGCCTGCTGGAGCATCTCGACAGCGTGCCGCTCGACGTGGCCTCCGACGCTGAAAAGCCGTTCCGGATGCCCGTCCAGTGGGTCAATCGTCCCAACCAGAATTTCCGCGGATTCGCCGGCCAGGTGGCGTCGGGCGTCGTTGAGTCCGGAGCGGAGGTGCGCATCCTTCCGTCGGGCCGGGTCACGCGCATCGATCGGATCGTCACGAAGGACGGCGATCTCGACGAAGCCGTTGCAGGGCAGTCGGTGACGCTGACCCTCGCCGACGAGTGCGACTGTTCGCGAGGGGACGTCATCGTAACCGCGAGCGACTTGCCGGAAGTTGCGGACCAGTTCGAAGCGACGATCGTCTGGATGGACGAGCACGAGATGCTCCCGGGCCGCGGCTATTGGCTGAAGCTGGGCACGCAGACGGTGACCGCGACGATCCAGCACCCAAAATATGAGGTGAACGTCAACACGCTCGAACATCTCGCCGCGCCGACGCTGCAGCTAAACTCGATCGGCGTCGCGCAAGTTACGACGGACCGCGAAATCGTGTTCGAGCCCTATGCGGTGGAGGGCTCCAGCCCTAACCGCGCGCTCGGCGGGTTCATCCTGATCGACAAGCTCACCA
>CBHTSV010000039.1:0-2431 GCA_966095215.1 uncultured Sphingomonas sp.
GCCGATATCGACTATACGATCGATGCGAGCGGGAACGTCGCGGTTCGCAATCCGGAGGCGATCACCGCTCCGCTGGCAACGCTCGCGCGGGTCGCAGCGCCCCCGCCGGCACCTGGAATTACGAACGAGGTCGCACCTGAGGGTACCGAGGCGAACGTGGCGGCTTCGGAATCGGCAACGGCGCCAGTCGGACCGGCGACCGCCTATCCCGGACGACCGAGCTTCGACTGTTCGAGAGCCCGGACGCGCGGCGAGATGGCGGTCTGCTCCGATCCGGGCCTGTCCGTCCTCGACGTCAACATGACGCGGCAATATCAGCGCGCGCTGGGCTCCTCGACACCCCAGCAGCATGCGCTGCTCCAATCGACGCGCAACCACTTCATCGCCTACCGCGACGGGTGTCCGAACCGCCAGTGCATCGCCGACGCCTATTTGGGCCGAATGCGTGAGATCCGCGATATCATGGAAGGACGCTACTCCCCACGATAGGTGGGGATAATTGACGCGGGGGCGCTTTCATCGTCGCCTGAAATCCCCATAGTGAGGGGGTGAGTCAGCCGTACGTCCCGCTTCGCGTTTTCTCGTCTTATACGATGCTCGAAGGGGCAATGGAGCCCAAGACGATCGCGGAGCGGGCGGCGAAGCTCGGCTTTCCCGCGGTGGCGCTCACCGATCGCAACGGGCTCTACGGCGCGATGCCGTTCAGCGACGCCTGCACGGCGAAGGGCGTGCAACCGATCATCGGCGCTATGCTGGGTCTCGCGCGCCCCACGGAAATTGGCGGCGCAGCGGCGATCGACTGGCTGGTGCTGCTCGCCAAGGACGACCACGGCTATGCGAACCTCTGCAAGCTGGTATCGGCGGCGCACCTCGAGCGGCCGATCGAGCAAGAGCCGCATGCTCCGTTCGAGAAGCTCGAGGGCCTGAGCGAGGGACTGATCGCATTGACCGCGGGCAGCGAGGGCGCGCTAGCCAAGCTTCTGGCGGAGGGCCAATACGACAAGGCCAAGGCATATCTCGATCGGCTTCAGGCGTTTTTCCCCGATCGCCTTTATATCGAGCTGATCCGCCGCCACGATGCCGTGGAGGAAGCAGCCGAGGAAGCGCTCATCGAACTCGCCTATGCGCGCGACCTTCCGTTGGTCGCGACCAATCCGGCCGCCTACGCCGATACCGCCTTCCACGCCGCTCACGACGCGATGCTCTGCATCGCGAATTCGGTATATGTCGAAAGCGCCGATCGCGTCAGCTCCTCCGCCGAGGCCTGGCTCAAGGATGGCGCGGCCATGGCCGAGCTGTTTGCCGACTTGCCCGAGGCGCTCGCCAACACCGCGGTCATCGCCCGGCGTTGCGCCGTCGCGGCGCCGCACAGAAGGCCAATCCTTCCACGCCTTGGCGATGACGAGGACGAACAGCTTCGGCGCGATGCTCGGGCGGGCCTTGCCGATCGGCTCAAGGGGCGAGCCCCCGGGGACGTCGAGCAATATGAAAACCGGCTCGAATATGAGCTCGACATCATCACCAGCATGGGGTTCGCCGGCTATTTCCTGATCGTCGCCGACTTCATCAAATGGGCGAAGGCGAACGACATTCCGGTCGGGCCGGGCCGCGGATCGGGCGCGGGCTCTGTCGTCGCCTGGGCGCTGACCATCACCGACCTCGACCCGATCGCGCTCAACCTGCTGTTCGAACGCTTCCTCAATCCCGAGCGCGTGTCGATGCCGGACTTCGACATCGACTTCTGCGAAACCCATCGCGACAAGGTCATCGCCTACGTCCAGCAGAAATACGGCCGCGACCGGGTCGCGCAGATCATCACCTTCGGGCGCCTCAAGGCGCGCGCGGTGCTGAAGGACACCGGCCGTGTGCTTCAGATGAGCTATGGCCAGGTCGACCGTCTCGCCAAGCTCGTCCCAAATCATCCGACCGACCCATGGACGCTGGAGCGCGCTCTGAAGGAAGTGCCCGAGCTCCAGTCGGAATATCGCGGCGAGTCCGATGTCCGGCGGCTGTTCGACCTGGCCATGAAGCTCGAGGGCCTGCCGCGCCACAGCTCGACACATGCCGCGGGCGTCGTGATCGGTGACCGGCCGCTGGACGAGCTTGTCCCGCTCTATCGCGACGCCCGTTCGGACATGCCCGTCACCCAGTTCGACATGAAATATGTCGAGGCGGCGGGCCTCGTGAAGTTCGACTTCCTCGGCCTCAAGACACTGTCCGTTCTGAAAGAAGGCCAGCGGCTGCTCACCGAGCAGGGAGTCGACGTCGATTTCGGGACGCTGCCGTGGGACGATCCCGCGGTTTACGAGCTGCTCCAGCGCGGTGACACGGTCGGCGTGTTCCAGCTGGAATCGGAAGGCATGCGGCGCACTCTCGCCCAGGTCCGGCCGACCAGCTTCGGCGACATCATCGCGCTCGTCTCGCTGTACCG